>PMOM01000192.1:2486-8409 GCA_003161535.1 Caulobacteraceae bacterium
ATGTGGCCGGACGTCGCCGCCGGGCGGGCGGTCAAGCTCTATCGCTCCTATCGACCCGCCTGGATTGACGGCGGCCAGGAGCGTGACTTTGTCCATGTGGGCGATGCCGCGCGGGCGGTCGCCTGGTTCGTCGCCCACCCAAAGGTGAGCGGCCTGTTCAACCTGGGGTCGGGTGAAGCGCGCTCATTCAACGATCTGGCGGAGGCTCTGTTCAAAGCCGCCGGGCGGGAGCCGCGGATCGACTACATCGACATGCCGCCGACGCTTCGGGACGCCTATCAGTATGTCACCCAGGCGAAGATGGAGCGCCTGCGCGCGGCGGGCTATGATGGCGCCGCCACCCGCCTCGAGGACGGCGTGGCCGACTATGTGCAAGGCTACCTGGCTAAATCGGACCCCTATCGGTGATGGCGACCACACGCGCCTCGCGACGACACTCTCCATCCTCGCGAGCATGTCCTGTCTGTTGTATCGAGCTTGAATGTCCCGACCGCGTGGATTGAAGCTGTGGTTGCCTCTGGCGGCGGGCGGTCTGCTCGTTCTGCTTATCGCGACGGGGCTGATCTGGCGCGGCGATATCCTCGAAGCCTTTCTGGATCCCAAGGTGCCCTATGCGGTCTACAAGCCGCCGCCCGCGCCTGACTACGCCAACCGGTCGGCCTGGGCGCTGCTGCCAGGCCCCCTGCGGGTCGGCGATCCGCCGGTGGACGTCTTTTTTTTGCACCCGACCACCTTCGACGGTGGCCGCGACTGGAACGGACCGATCAACGATCGCGGTTCGGCGCGGATTCTGACCCGGGTCATGCTGCCCAACTACGCCGCCCCATTCGCTCAGGGCGGGCGTGTCTTCGCGCCGCTTTACCGGCAGGCCAGCCTCTACACCTCGCTCACCCTGTTCGACGACGCCATCGAGGCGCGGCAATTCGCCTACGGCGATGTGGCGGCCGCCTTTCACGCCTTCCTCGCTCGCATTGGCCCGGACCGTCCGTTCATGGTGGTCGGGGTGGAGCAGGGGGGCCAACTGGCCGACCGGCTGCTGCGCGAGGCAGTCGCGCCCGACGCGGTTCTCAGGGGGCGGCTGGCGGCCGCTTATCTGATCGGCGCGACGGTTCTGGCGAGTGACTATGACAGCGAAGCGGCGATTCCGGCGTGCTCGTCGCCCGACCAGGCCGGGTGCGTCGTCGCCTGGGTGTCGGCGCAACGCATGAACTTCATGCGCGCCCAAAGAATCCTGCATCGCAGCCTGGTGTGGAACGGCGCCGGGCGGCTGGTCCCTCTGGCGGGACGCCCCATCCTGTGCGTCAATCCGCTTCTTGGCAGAGTGAGCGACCAGGCCGCGCCGGCCAGACTCAATCGCGGCGCCGCGAGCGCCGCGGGTCTCGAGTGGGGCGTGCGGCCCGCCTTCCTGGTCCGCCAGGTCGCCGCGCAATGCGAGGACGGCATCCTGCGCGTCACCCGTCCGCGCTCGGCCTCCTTGCTTCCCACCGGCGACTGGGCAGCGCGATTGAAGGCGCCGGCGTACGACCTCTTCTGGGGCGACTTGGAAGCTGATGCGCAGAGGCGCTCGCGAAGTTGGCTGGCGCGGCCCCGCCTCGTCACCCCGCCTCACTAAGGCTCCCGCCCGCGCGCCAGTCGAAGAGCTCCTGCAATATCCTCACCGCCTCGCCGCGGGAGGAGGTCAGATCCGGGTCGCGGGCGAGGATCAATCTGGCGTGGTCGGCGGCGGGTGCGATCAGATCGCGATGGGCCACGGGGTCGGCGAGGCGATAGGCCGGAAATCCGCTCTGCGCCAGGCCCAGAGGATCGCCGCCGCCGCGCAATTCCAGGTCCTTTTCGGCGATCACGAACCCATCGTCGGTTCGCCGCAGGATATCAAGGCGCCGCTGAGCGGCCTCGGAAAGCGGTGGATCATAGAGAAGGACGCAGCTGCCGCTCCCGGTCCCCCGACCGACGCGACCGCGAAGCTGATGAAGTTGCGCCAGACCGAAGCGTTCGGCCTGTTCGACGATCATGATGGTGGCGGCCGGAACGTCGACGCCCACCTCAACAACCGTAGTGGCCACCAGGATCGACAGGGCGCCGTCAACGAAGCTGGCCATGACGGCGTCCTTTCGGACGCCAGGCAGGCGGCCATGTACAAGTCCCACCTTGTCGCCAAACACGGCGGTCAGGGCCGCCCATCGCGCCTCGGCGGCGGCGACGTCCAGAATCTCCGACTCGGAGACCAGAGGGCATATCCAGAATGCCCGCGCTCCCCTCGCCACGGCATGCTTCAACCGCTCCACCACCTCGGCAAGGCGAGGGGCGGGCGCCGCCCGGGTGGCCACCGGCGTCCGGCCGGGGGGCTTTTCATCGAGGTGGGAGACGTCCAGGTCGCCATAGAGCGTCAGCTCGAGCGTGCGGGGTATAGGTGTCGCCGACATGGCCAGCAGGTGGGCAGCATCGCCCTTGGCGCGCAGGCGGCCGCGTTCGGAAACCCCAAAGCGGTGCTGTTCATCAATGACGATGAGGCCCAGGTCCTTGAATGCCACATCATCTTGGAAAAGAGCGTGGGTGCCCACCGCCACCATCGCTTCGCCCATAGAGAGTTCGGCCAGCCGCGCGCCGCGCGCCGCGCGTTGGCGGTGACGGCCAGTCAGCAGGACCGCAGCCACGCCCTGGGCGGCCAACGGGCCCTCGATGGTCTCGAAGTGCTGGCGGGCCAGGATTTCGGTGGGGGCCATGAGAACCGACTGGCGATGCGCGGCGGCGGCGTCGATCATGGCCAGCATGGCGACCACGGTCTTGCCGGAACCTACGTCGCCTTGGATCAGGCGTGTCATCGCCTGGCCGGACGCCAGGTCGCCGCGAATTTCGGCCAGGGTGCGCGCCTGGGCGCCGGTTAGGGCGAAGGGCAGGGCTCCCTGGGCCTGATCGGCCAGGGCGCTACGGGGAATCGTCGGGGCCAGGCGCGCGCGACCGCCGCGCTTGCGCAGTGCGAGGGCGAGTTGGTGGGCGAGAAATTCGTCAAAGGCCAAGCGGCGGCGATGCGGCGCCTGGGCCAGGAGGTCGGAATCCTGGGCCGGCGCGTGCAACGCGATCAGCGCCTCGCGCCAGGTGGGCCAGCCCTGGCGGGCGAGCCAGGGACCGTCTTGCCACTCGGGTAGATTTGGCGTCCGATCGAGCGCCGCGGCCACAAAACGACGCACGGCCCGCGACGGCAGGCCGGCGGTGGCCGGATAGACCGCCTCGATGGTGGGAATCTCCGCGATCCGCTCAACAGTGACCAAGTAGTCGGGGTGGACGATTTGCAAGTCGCCGCCGAAGCGGTCGCGCTCCACCTTGCCGCTCACCACGCGCACAGACCCGACCGGGTGGCGCTGCTCCAGGTGGGGGCCGAAGCCCTTGAAGTAGGCCAGGGTGATAAAACCGGTGGCGTCGAAAGTGGTGATTTTCCAGGGATGACCGGGTCGGGGCGGCTTGCGGTGCGCCTGGATGGTCACCGTCACGGTCTGCGCCTCGCCTTCGACAAGCTGAGCGATAAGCGCCGGGCGCCGCGTGATCAGTCCTTGCGGCGCCAGAAAAAGCACGTCTCGCACCAGCGGCCCGGCCACCCGCTCAAGCAGCGGCGCGACACGCGAGCCAGCGCCCTTCAGCACCGTGATCGGGCTAAACAGGGGAAAGAGAATCTCCGGCCGCATGCGGCCCAGCATAGCGAAAAATCATTCCTTCCGCCTCGCGTCCAAGGCGGGGCGTGAGCCAAGCGGGATAGACCCTGGGCGAGCGGCTCTATATCACCCAGCGCCATGAGCGAAGCGCCGCCAGATCGTCTGGCCACCAACCCGGCCAGCCCTTACTACGACGCGGCCATTCTCGAGCGCGGCGTCGGCGTACGCTTCAAGGGCGTGGAAAAAACCAACGTCGACGAATACTGCGTCAGCGAGGGTTGGGTGAGGCTCACCATCGGCGTAACCGTTGACCGGGCCGGCAAACCCATGACCATCAAGTTGCAAGGCCCGGTGGAACCGTATTTTCGGGAGAGTCCTTCTCCGGTAGCGGGAGACGGTGGCGCGTGAGCCCCGCCCAATCTATACCCGCTCACTTCGCATGGATGAGACGAGACTGAACAGGGTCAGGCTTCGCGCCTGGCGGCGGGGAATTCGCGAGGCGGACCTGATTTTGGGGCCGTTCGCCGACGCCCATGTCCGCGACATGACGCCAGTCGAACTAGAGCGCTTCGAGCATCTCTTGGAACAACCCGATCCGGACCTTTACGCCTGGATCCTGGGGACGGCGCCGGTTCCACTGGCGTTCGATGATGAGCTGATGGCTGCTTTGCGCGCCTTTCGCCCCTTCGAGCGCCCATGTCTCTAGCCTCTGTCCTCAAGCGGGTAAGCGACGCGCCCGGCGACCTGCTGCTGACCGGCGCCCCGGAGGGTTTCGACGCCCTGACCATGAGCGACATCGCCCGCGCGCGCGGAGGTCTTACCGCGTTCGTGGCCCGCGATGGCTCGAGGGCGTCGGCCTTTCGCGACGCCATGAGATTCTTCGCGCCGGAGATCGAGGTGATCGTCTTTCCGGCTTGGGACTGCCTGCCCTATGACCGGGTGGGACCCTCGCCCGGGGTGGCGGCCCGACGCATGGCGACCCTGACCGCGTTGGCGCGAGGCGTCGAGACCAAAAAGCCCACACTGCTGGTCACCACCGCGGCGGCCCTCTCGCAGCGCGTTCCGCCCCGCGCCGTGATCGAAAAGGCGGGATACGCCGCCACCCTGGGCGCCAGCGTCGATATCGCCGACCTGGAACGCTACTTCGCCATCAACGGCTACCAGCGAGCCTCGACGGTTTCGGAACGGGGCGAATTCGCCGTGCGCGGCGGCGTCATTGATGTCTTTCCGCCCGGCGCCGACGAGCCCGTGCGCCTGGACCTGTTCGGCGACACGCTCGAATCCATCCGCGCCTTCGACCGTGAAACGCAAAGGTCGATGCGCCAGCTCAAGGCAGCGGATCTGCCGCCCGTGAGCGAGGCTCTGCTGGATACCGCCGCCATCGCCAGGTTCCGGCGCGGCTATCTTGCCGCTTTCGGGACTCCAGGAGAAGACCCTCTCTACGCCACGGTGAGCGAGGGCGGCCGGCGCGCCGGCATGGAGCACTGGCTGCCGTTGTTCTATGAGCGCTTGGAATCCCTGTTTGACTATCTGCCGACCGGGACCTTGATCGGCGTCGATCATCTCGCCACCGAGGCGCGCGACGAGCGCTTGGCGGTGATCGCCGACGCCTTCGAGGCGCGCCGGCAGACGGAGCGCCAAACCCACTACCGGGCCCTGCCGCCGGACGGCCTCTATCTTATGGCCGAGGAGTGGTCGGCTCGCCTGGGCGAACGACCCAGCCGCCAGTTTTCCCCCTTCCAGCGCGAGGCCGGGGAGGGGATCGTGGATATGGGCGCCAAGCTGGGGCGCGCCTTCGCCGCCGAACGGGCGCAAGATAGCGTCAACCTATTCGAGGCCGCCGCCGACCACGCCCGCGCGCTCAGCGGCGAGGGCAAACGGGTGCTGTTCGCCTCCTGGTCCGAGGGCTCCTCCGAGCGTCTTGGGGTGATGCTGGCCGACCATGGACTGAAGAGCGTCGCCCTGACCCCCTATTGGCAGGCCGCCAAGGCCGCCGACCCGAAGAGAACGCAACGCGCCGTCCTGCCGCTCGACGCCGGATTCGAAACCGACAGCCTGGCGGTGATCTCCGAGACCGACATTCTCGGCGACCGCTTGGCCCGCCCGCGCCGCCGGCGCCGGGCCGCCAATTTCCTGGCCGAGGCCACGGCGCTCACCCCCGGCGACTTGGTGGTGCACATCGATCACGGGATCGGACGCTACGCGGGTCTGAAGACCCTGGACGTGATGGGGGCGCCGCACGATTGCCTGGAGCTGCACTACGCCGCCGAGTCCAA
>PMOM01000006.1 GCA_003161535.1 Caulobacteraceae bacterium
CGAGAGTCCGCCGGATCGTCCCCTTCCCAGATGATGGCGATATCGTCGGCGCGGGTCGGCAAGTGCCGGTCCAGGCAGTTAACGCTGACGTTCAAGACCCCGTCCGCGAACCAGCGGACGCGGAAGTCCTCGGCTTTGAAGGAGACGTCCTTCACCACGCTGAACGGTTTTATCCAGTCCAGCCTCGCGGCGACCTCGCGCCAGAAGCCGTCGGGATCGGCCTCGACGCGCGCCAGCGCGGCCTCGTAGCCCGCCGCGTTCATATGGGCGCGCTTCGCCCACGCCTCGGGGACGGGAAAGACCGCGTTGTCGCTCACCTAAGCGGTCCTCTCCAGGCAAGGGGCCGTGGCCGCCGCCGGGGCGTGGCGCACGTCGTTTGGGGTGAAGGTGCGGGTGAGGGCGGCGAATTCCATCATGATGCCGTTGGGATCGGTGAAATAGACCGAGCGGACGAAGACGCCCGGATGCTTCTCGCGCGCCGCGCCCATGGGACTGTCGTCGTGGTTGACCACCACCGGCGTCGCCGGGACCCCCGCCGCCACGAGGCGGGCGAGGTAGTCCTCCAGCACCGCCTCATCCACGTTGAAGGCCACATGGTTCATGGAGCCGACGGCGGTCATCGGCTTGGTGGGGAAGTGCTCCACCGAAGCGACGCCCGGCGCGGCCGGCGGCGCGTTCTCCCACCAGAAAAAGGCCAGGAGCGAGCCGCCGCCGCAGTCGAAGAAAAAGTGCTGGCCGCCGTCGGGCAGGGCGACGGTCTTGACCAGCGGCATATCCAGGACCTCGGTATAGAACCGGCACGTCTCGGCCATGTCCCGGCAGACCAGGGCCAGGTGGTTGACGCCATTGGTGCGCATTTTCGCGTATCTCCCGATCAGGGGGCCAGGATTGGCTCTAATTGGCGTAAAATCCAGGCCAAAGCGCGTCAACTCGCGCCGAACCGAGAAGGAACGCCATGCTGCTGCACCTGTCCACCTGGCCGGAGATCGAGACCTTTCTGGCCCGTTCGACCGCCATCGTCGTTCCCATCGGCTCGAACGAGCAGCACGGTCCGACCGGGCTTTTGGGTACAGACTGGCTCTGTCCCGAGATCATCGCCCATGAAGCCCAGAAGAGCGCCGACATCCTGGTCGCGCCGACTTTCAACATCGGCATGGCCCAGCACCATCTGGATTTCCCCGGCACGATCGCGCTTCGCCCCTCCACCTTCATGGCGGCGATCGGCGACTGGACCCGCTCGCTGGCCCACCACGGTTTCACCCGCCTCTTCTTCCTGAACGGCCACGGCGGCAACGTCGCCAGCATCGAGGCGGCCTTTTCCGAGCTTTACGCCGAGGCAAGCTTCGCCGGGCGCCGCGCGGGTTTCGCCTGCCGCCTGAAAAACTGGTGGGAACTCAAAGGGGTGTTCCGCCTCGCCCAGCAGCAGTTCCCAGCCGGCCACGGCAGTCACGCCACCCCCTCGGAGATCGCCATCACCCAGTGGGCCTATCCGGACCACATCAAGGCGGCCAACTACGCGCCCCAGATCGCGCCGACCGGTCCGATCCGCGAAGCCGCCGACTTCCGCGCCCGCTTTCCCGACGGCCGGATGGGCTCGGACCCGGGTCTCGCCACGCCCGAAAAGGGCGGCGAACTCGTCAAGCTCGCGGCGGCCGGCCTCATCGAGGCGGTGGCGGAATTCGCCGACGAACCGGCGGTGTAGCGTCCTTACTTTCCGAGAAAGAGGTCTCTGGCCTGCTTGACCGCCTCCACCACGAAGGCGGAAACCGCCTGGACGCGCGCCAGGCCGGCAAGGTCGGGGTGGGTCACCAGCCAGAAGGCGCGCGTGAGGCTCACCTCCTCGCTGAGCACCGGAACCAGGCTCGGTTCGGCCGCGCCGATGAAGTCCGGCAGGATGCAAAGGCCCGCTCCGGCAAGCGTCGCCTGGAGCTGGGCGATGAGGTTCGAGCTTTTCAACCCCACCTCGATCTTGCCGCCCAGGGCCTCGAGATAGTCGAGCTCCTCGGCGTAGAGCAGATCCTCGATGTAGCCGATGAAGCGGTGTCCGGTGAGGTCGGCGCGGCGGACGATCGGTTCGTGCTCGTCCAGGTAGGCGTGGGCGCCATAGAGGCGCAGCCGGTAGTCGGTGAGCTTGCGGGCGACCAGGCGGCCCTTGGGCGGACAGCGAAGCGTGATGGCCAGATCCGCCTCCCGCTTGGAGAGGCTGAAAGTGGCCGGCATGGCGACCAGCTGGACCTCCAGGTCCGGGTGCAGCCGGCCCAGGTTGGCCATGCGCCGCGCCAGGAAATAGCTGCCGAACCCCTCCGGCGCGCCGATGCGCACCGCGCCGCTGACGTGGAGCCCAGCCTCGCCCACCTCGCCCCTGGCCTTGAGCGCGAGGCTTTCCATGGCTTCGGCGGTGGAGAGGAGGCGCTCCCCGTGCGCGGTGAGGCTGTAGCCGGTCGGGCTGCGCCAGAAGAGCTTGGCGCCGAGCGCCAGTTCCAACGCGTCGACGCGGCGCGCGACCGTGGTGTGGTCGGCGCCCAGGCGCGCGGCCGCAGCGGTCAGCCGTCCCATCCGCGCCACGGCGAGGAAGCTCTTGAGCGCATTCCAATCGAACTCGGCCATGATCGGTATGTGGATTTCCGCCCAACCATTCGGCGAACTCTCCTATACCGCGCTTGGCCGCGCCATGGGAAACGGGACCCGACACCTCTTCAAGGAGACACCCTCGAAATGCCCTTCGACGCCGATCTGACGCACTACGGCGCCCACGCGCCGTCGCCGGCCCAGAAAATGGCCGACCACCTGATGGGCCCCATCGCTGATCCCGACCTCGCCTGGGCGGCGAGCGATCCCGCCCGCCTGCTGGCCTACCTCTTCATCTCGCCGCGCCCTTGCCCGGCGCTGGACGCCCTGATCTCCGACCCTGGTTAAGGTGATGGCGAGCCCGTCCGACAGCGGCTTCTTCGCCGCGCCCGCCGCGCCGCCCGATCCGGCGCAGGTGAGCCGGGCGCTGGCCCGGGTGGCGAAGAACGCCGGGGCCATCCTTCGGGCGGCCGCGACCAGCTCGCCCAAGACGACGCCCTTCGATGCGGCGACGCCTCTCAAGGCGATCTCCGACTTCACGCTCGCCCTGTGGTCCAATCCCGCCCAGCTGATGGCCGCGCAGGCCCGGGCATGGCGCGACTTCACCGCCCTCTCCATGGCCGCCGCCGCGCGCATGATCGGCGCGG
>PMOM01000114.1:0-191 GCA_003161535.1 Caulobacteraceae bacterium
CCCTTACCGAGCGGGGCGACGATATCAATGACCCGCCCGGAGCGGTCCTTGAGGGTGGGATCGTCGATTTCCATGGTCATGCGCTCCTCCGGATAGAGGGGCGTGAGATTGTCGAAATGGACCTTGTGGCGGACGTTGTCTGGGTTTTCGAAATTCACCTGATCAACCTTGACCAGGGCGAAATAGCGCTC
>PMOM01000114.1:251-10537 GCA_003161535.1 Caulobacteraceae bacterium
TCTTCGGCGCAGACCTTAAGGATGGCGAACATCATGTCCTGCTTGCGCATGGCGTTCGCGTTTTCGATGTCGAACTGTTCGGCGAAGGCCAGCAGATCGGCGGGAGATTTCTCTTTCAATTCCTGCAGCGACATGCGGGTCAGGCCCAGGGCGGTTATCGCCCTACTGGCTTCGCTAGGCTCGCTGGGTTCGAGAGCTTCGGGTCCGGCGGCGGCGCCCGGGAGAGGTTCATCGGCCGTCTGTGTCGGCTCGATGTCTAAAACGTCTGACATGGTGACTTGAACTCTTGAAGGATGGATTCCGAGCCGAGGTTCGGACCGGATAACGGCGTCGCTGGCGTGGGATTGGAAGGAAAAGGGGCGCCGCGGCGGATGGTAGCGGGGGCGGAGCGTGCTCGGGCCCAGGCGGGCGGCGCGATCCAATTGGCGGGGGAAGCGCGACCTGAATCAGAAAGGCCGCGTCTCGCGAGCATCGGAAACACAACGCGGGGCCAAGGTCAAGGGTTCGCCGCCGTCGCCACTAACTTCCAAATCTCGTGGTGACCGAAAGGACGATGACAATGGCGGCGATGAACGGCAGCTCGTTGGTCATCCGCCAAAAGCGCTCCGAACGGTCTCGACGACCGGCGGCCAGGGCCCTGCGGGCGACGGCCAGATATTGATGCCAAGCCAAAAGAAAGGTGACGCCGGCCAGTTTGGTCGCCATCCAGGGAGTCTTCAGAATGCCTACGCCGTCTAACCAGACCAAGCACGCGCCGAGGATCACCACCGCGATCATGGCCGGATTCATGATCAGGCGCAGCAATCTCGCCTCCATCACCTTGAAGGTTTCATCCATCTCCGAACCCACGGCCGCGCGGGTGTGGTAGGCGAATAGACGCGGCAGATAGAGCAGGCCCGCCATCCAGGCGATCACCGCCAGGATGTGGAGGCCGCGAACCAGGTTAAGGACCATCGCCGACCGGCCTTTCTCCTCGCCAGCGCCCACACCGCGTCAGGCTGGCCGGGCACGCCTGGCCGTCCGGGGCATCCATGCGCCTTCCCAACGCCCGACCGACAGCTGCCGCCAAGCCATCTATGAAAGACGGAAGCACGCCCACGGCCGGCGCGCGCAGATAGACCGCGATATTGGCCCTCCTGGCCAGCTGGGCGTAATCGCGGTCCAGCTCCACCAACGTCTCAATGTGTTCCGATACAAAGGCGATCGGGTCGATCAGCACGCCCAACCCGTCCCGCCCCGCGGCGAGGATGGCTTCAGGGGTGCTCGGACCCAACCACTTCAAGGGACCGACCCGACTCTGATAGCAGATTCGCCAGTCCCAGCCGCCGCCCAGGCGCGCCGCGACCTTGGCGCAGGTGGCTTGGATCTGCCACGGATAAGGATCGCCGCTGGCGGCGATGCGCTCGGGAAGGCCATGAGCGGAAAATAGCAGGCGCACCTTGGGCTCGCCCGCCGCGCGCCACGTGCCAAGAATCTGTTCGGCGTGAGCATCGATCAGGCCGGGATTGTCATACCAGCAACAGATGGCGCGGCATTCGCCGCTATAGTCCTGGCGCCAAGCGGCCAGAGAGGATGCCGAGGTCGTCGTCGAATAATGCGGATAAAGCGGCGCCAGCACCACCTGGTCTGGGTTAAATTGGCGCACCGCCTCAGCCGCCTCAGCCGTGGTCGGAGACCAATAGCGCATGGCGACAAAGACCTTCACCTCCGCGCCGGCCAGCGTTTGTTGCAAACGGATTTCCAGGGCCTGAGCCTGCGCCCTTGTCTGCGCCAGAATGGGCGAAGCGCCGCCCATGACCGCGTAGTTGGCGATCGCAGAACGCTCGCGAACCCGGGCGATGAACGCCGCCAGGGGCCGGCGCACGACGGACGGGGCGCGGATGATCGCGGGATCCGAAAACAGGTTTTCCAGGAACGGTCGCACCGCGCGCGGTTCATCCGGACCTCCAAGGTTGAAGAGCACCACCGCGATCGCGGGCGTGGCCTTCGTCATGCGCCAGTCACCCGGCGCACCACCTGCTCGATGTGGGCGACGGGGGTGTCTGGCAGGACGCCGTGGCCGAGGTTGAAGATGTACGGTCCGCCACTCCATTGCTCCAAGAGCGTTTCGACCCGGGCGTCGAGCCGGCCGCCGCCGGCGCGCAATAGCACCGGGTCCAAAGCGCCCTGTATGGCCACCCGTTCCTGCAGGCGGCGACCGAGTGCGGCGGGTGCCTGAACATCCAATCCAACGCCTTGCGCGCCAGCCTGATCGGCATAGCCCTCCACCAGTGCGCCGGCGCCGCGGGGAAAGCCGATCACCGGCGAATCCACTCCCAATTCAGCGAGTCTGGCGATGATCCGAGCGTGTGGCCGGGTGACGAGGCGAAAGAAGTCATCCTCAGCGATCAGCTCGGCCCACGATTCGAAGATCTGCAACACCTGGGCGCCGGCCCGCGCCTGCATGGCCAGATAGAGAGCCGTCGATTCGACCAGCACGTCGATCAATCGGTCAACAACGTCTGGCGTTTCAACGGCCATGGCCCGGGCTCGGGCGCGATCACCCCCGCGGCCCTCGATCATGTAGGTAGCCACCGTCCACGGACCGCCAGCGAAACCGATCAACGCCCGCTCTGGCTCCAGCTCGACTCGCACGCGCGCCAAGGTTTCGCCGATCGATGAGAGGCGTTGCGTGGAGGCCGCGACCTGGCCTTCAAGAGCCGCGATGTTCGGCAAAGGCCCCAACCTGGGGCCTTCCCCGGGTTCGAACCACACCGCCTGTCCAAGAGCTCGCGGTAGAAGGAGAATATCGGCAAAGACGATGGCGGCGTCGAACGCAAAGCGCCGCATGGGCTGCATGGTCGCCTCGGCCGCCATCTTCGGATCATGACAAAAGGCGATGAAATCGGACGCGCCGCGGCGCAGCTGATGGTATTCAGGCAAGGAGCGACCTGCCTGGCGCATGAACCAGATCGGCGGCCTCTTCAGACACTCGCCGGCGAGTGAACGAAGGAGCAGGGGGGAAGGGGGGGCAATCATCGGTGGCTTAGAGCGCGTTGACCTTTCGGCCTCAAGAGCGATACGCGCAAACCCACTTTCTACGATCTTCTAAAGAAAGATTTCTGTTTCTTTATGATGAAGTGGTTGGAAAGTGAAATGCGGGGATTGCCGATGCCGAATCCAAGTTATTGGCGTAAACATTCCCAGGAAGACAGGGTGTGGAAACGCTCCGGGCGGATCCAACGGACGCGCATCGCCAAGATCTATGTAGTTGATAGGCATCGGAAAATTTTGGAATGCTTTGGGGAGATTGTTGTGAGTGACGGGTATGAGGCGCGCCTGTGAACGACGCGCGCGGGGTGATCCCCAGCAGATCCTCGCTGGGGATGAAATAGGATCGTGTGATAGGGTTGCGCACCGTCGACGCCGTCGGCGCGCCAGGGTGACCAAAACGTCCCGAGTCCTTCCACCTGAGTGGCCGATTGGTTAAGCAAGGGTTAACGGGTCTTCCACAGAATTCGTCCCACGAGTGCAGGATCCAAGAGATTGGGACGATGACAGCGACGCCGCGGCTAGCCACCTATTTTCATGTTCATCTGGTGTCGGACTCCACCGGGGAGACTCTCAACGCCATGGCCAGGGCCGTGTGCGCCCGTTTCAACAATGTTTTGCCTATCGAACACATCTACGCCCTGGTGCGCTCGCCGCGGCAACTTGAACGGGCGTTGAGCGAAATTGGCAACGCCCCTGGCGTGGTCCTTCATACGATCGTTGATGAGAAGCTGCGCGGCGCAATGGAAGCCGGCTGCCAAAAACTGGGAATGCCCTGTTTTGGGGCCCTGGATCCGCTGGTTTCCGCTCTGTCCTGGTATTTGGGCGCGCGGCCATCGGCCCGGGTCGGGGCGCAGTACGCGCTTGATACCGACTATTTCAATCGCATGGACGCGCTCTCCTACGCCCTGGGCCATGACGACGGACAGGGCGGTCAGGACTTGAAGGCGGCCGACGTGGTGCTCGTGGGGGTTTCGCGGACGTCCAAGACTCCGACGTGTATCTACTTGGCGCATCGGGGTGTGCGGGCCGCCAATGTGCCGCTGGTGCCGCTATCGGCGTTGCCCGCCGGCTTGCTGGAACTCAAAGGGGTGCCCGTGGTGGGCTTGACGTTGTCGCCCGACCGACTGGTGCAAATTCGGCGCAATCGGCTGCAGAGTCTGAACGAAGGGCGCGAGAGCAGCTACGTCGACGCCGACGCCGTTCGCGCCGAGATTGTCGAGGCCAGACGCCTATTCGACCGGCACGGCTGGCCGGTGATCGACGTCACGCGTCGATCGGTGGAAGAGACCGCCGCGGCGGTGATCAACTTGTTGTCGGGCGGCCATGGTCAGGTCGAGGTCCTAGGTTGACGCCAATCATCTTGGCTTCCACGAGCGAGACACGGGCGGCGATTCTGCGCGCGGCCGGCGTCGCTTTCACGACCGTCGCACCCGGTATTGACGAGCGGGCCGTCAAAAGCGACTTGCTGAGGCGCGGCTACGGCGCGGCCGAGGTAGCCGATTGCCTGGCCGAGATGAAGGCGCTGTAGCCGTCTCGTCCCGCGCCGCGGGTCTGGTGATTGGCGCCGATCAGACACTCAATCTGGCAGGCGCCCTGATGGATAAGGCGCGGACGGTCGCTCAGGCGAGGCGCAGGCTCCAGGACTTGAGAGGATGCACGCACACCCTGCACACCACGGTGGTGGTGGCTCAGCACGGCGCCGTGTCGTGGCGCGAGGCGCAGACCGCCAAACTCACCATGAGAAACTTCTCCGACGACTTTCTCGAAGGCTATATGGCCAGGCTGGGAGACGGCGCGCTCTGGAGTCTGGGGAGCTATTTTGTGGAGGGCGAGGGCATCCAGCTCTTTCGAACAAATCGAGGGTGACTATTTCGCCATACTGGGTCTGCCGCTTCTTGGATTGCTGAATGCGTTGCGCCGAGCCGGCGGCCTAGCCGCATGAGGCCGGCCATTTCCGCCGCCACGGTTGTCGCCGGCGTGGCGGGCGCGCCCGTTCGCCAATCTCTTAGTCCGCTTATCCACAACGCCTGGCTCGCGGCGGCGGAGATCGACGGCGTCTATGTCGCATTCAGCCCGCCGGCGACGGGATTCGAATCCTTCGCTTCGGGTCTGCGCGGAGGCGCGGTGCGCGGCCTCAACGTAACGGCGCCGTTCAAACACACCGCCCTGGAGGTGGCCGACCGCGCGAGCGAGCGCGCTCGGCGGGCCGGATCGGCCAACCTGCTCATTTTCGAGCCCGACGGGATTGTCGCGGCGGACAATACCGATGGCGAGGGCCTTTTGGACGCCTTCGCGGGCCAGGCGCCGGAGTTCGACTTCACGGCCGGCCCCTTGGTCATCTTCGGAGCTGGCGGCGCGGCGCGGGGCGCGGCCATGGCTCTCTTGGAGGCCGGCGCTCCGATGATTCACATCGTCAATCGTACCCTCGCGCGCGCCGAGGCGCTTTGCGGCAGTATCGGCGACAGGGCGCGGGCTTTCCCTCAGGGCCGTGCGCGAGAAGCAATGACTGGGGCAAATGGAGTCATCAACGCCACCGTGTTGACGGAGGGCGATGGCGAGGGACCGGCGTCGTTGCTCGACGCATTGGCGGCGACGGCGGTAGTGATGGACATGACCTATAGTCCCGTGCGGACGAGACTTCTCGATCGCGCGGCGGCCAAAGGCCTGACGACCGTCGATGGTCTGGCGATGTTGATCGGTCAGGCCGTCCCGAGTTTCCAGGCCCTGTACGGGAGCGCGCCGCCGGCGATTGATGTCCGGTCCGTCGCCCTGGCGGCTCTCGACGCCGGCAAACTGGGCGCGCGCTCGTGATTCTCGTTGGCTTGACCGGTTCGATTGGCATGGGCAAATCGACCACCGCGCAGATGTTCGCGCGGGCCGGAGCGCCGGTTTACGACGCCGACGCCGAGGTGCGGCGCCTCTATGCTCCCGGCGGAGCCGCTGTGGCGCCGGTGGAAGCGGCCTTTCCGGGCGTGACCGTGGCCGGCGCGGTCGACCGCGCGGATCTGGCTGAACGCGTGCTTGGGGACCCGGCGGCGCTTGCCCGCCTCAACGGTATCGTCTGGCCGTTGATGGGCGTATCGCGCGCCCAGTTTCTAAGTCGCGCCGAGGCGGCGGGCGCGGACTTCGCGATCATGGACATCCCCTTGCTGTTGGAGACNNGACACCAGTCTGGGACTTAACTCCGCCAAATCCCAGGTCGCGGCCGTCATCACCGCCTTGCGCGAACGGGCGAAGCAGGTGAATTGATCGGCATGCCACGCGAAATCGTCCTGGATACCGAGACCACGGGCCTCGATCCCAAACGCGGCCATCGAGTGGTCGAGATCGCCTGCGTCGAATTGGAAGACTTTCTGCCCACCGGGCGCCACTTTCACTGCTACATCGATCCGCAGCGGGACATTGATCCCGAGGCGGAACGGGTACACGGTCTTTCGCGCGACTTTCTGTCCGACAAGCCAACTTTCGCACACGCCACGGTCGGCGAAGCTTTCCTGGCGTTTGTCGCCGGCGACGCCTTGATTGCTCACAATGCCGCGTTTGACCGCGCGTTCATAAACCATGAGTTGGGCCTAGCCGGCCATCCGGTCCTGCCCGAGGATCGCTGGGTGGATACGCTTGGCCTCGCCCAGAAGCG
This sequence comes from Caulobacteraceae bacterium, assembly GCA_003161535.1. GTDB lineage: Bacteria > Pseudomonadota > Alphaproteobacteria > Caulobacterales > Caulobacteraceae > Acaudatibacter. The sequence goes on from PMOM01000114.1 coordinate 6,922, forward strand.
CTTTCCGGGAATGTACAATTCCCTCGACGCACTCTGTAAGCGGTTCAAGATCTCCCTGGCCGAGCGCGAGAAGCACGGCGCCCTGATCGATGCCAAGCTGCTGGCGTCGGTCTACTTGGAACTTCGCGGCGGCCGCGAACGACGGCTTGATCTGGCCCAGTCCGCATCCAACGGTGTGGCCCAGGTCATCGCTCAGGCCACCTATGGCGCGCGACCTCGCACGCTGCCGTCTCGCCTGACTGACGCCGAGCGCGCCGCCCACCAAGCATTCGTGCGCGGCGAGCTCAAAGGCTCGAGCTTGTGGGCCCGGTTCGAGGGCTAGAGCTAAGGCCCGCCCCTGGACGAGAACGAGATTGGCTGCTTCAGGCGCTGCCGGCCGCCGGCGCGTCGGCTTGCGCCTTGCGGGCCAGATAAATGGCGGCGAAATCCATCGGCTCGAGCATCAGGGGCGGAAAGCCGCCTTCGGCGGAGAGATCGGCGATCAGCCGGCGCGCGAAGGGGAACAAAAAGCGCGGGCACTCGATCATAAGCACCTGCTCCATCTCCTGGGAATTGACGCCAACGATCTGGAACAGCCCGGCATAGACCAGCTCGACCTGAAACACCGCGTCGCCCTCACGCTTGGCGGCGGCGGTCAGCTTGAGTTCAACCTCGAAGACATCGGCGTCGCGGCCCTTCGCGTTTAGCTCTACGCCCAGATCAATCTGGGGCGGGCCAGCGCCGCCGCGCAAGGACTCCGGCGCGTGTGGGTTCTCGAACGATAGATCACGAATGTATTGCGCCAGGATCCGGATTCCGGGCTGCATGGCCTCATCCTGGACGCCAGCTTCTGGGGCCCCCGCCTCCGGAGCGCCAAGTCCATTGGAGGACGCCGGGGTTGAGGTGTCGGTCATGCAAGAGGTCCGATGGAGCCGCCAAGCCGTCGCCGCTGGCCAAAGAGCGGCTCCGCTATCACGAGGTCCTTGCTCTCGCAACGGCGCCCTTGCCCCGGGGCCTGCTGACGCGGGCGGCATCTTCACCTATATTGACAGGATCGTTGCCTCGAAAGCCGCTGGTGCCGCCTTGCAGGTTTTGGAACTTATTATCCTCGCCGCCCTGGCGGCCGTGGTGCTCTTTCAGCTCTACGCCGTGTTGGGGCGAAAGGTAGGGCGTGGGTCTGAGGATCTGCCGCCCTCCGTGACGGCCAACGCAGAGCCCGCGCGTCTAGCCCAGCCGGCGATTGAAGGCGCTTTGTCCGTGAACGACCTAGCGGCCATGAAGGCGCGCGATCCCAGCTTCGATGTCGCACAGTTTCTTCAGGGAGCGCGCAAAGCCTATCAAATGATCGTCACCGCTTTCGCGTCCGGCGATCGCGCGGCGCTCAAGCCGCTGCTGTCCAGCGAAGTGATGAACGGCTTCGAATCCGCCATCCGCGAGCGAGAAGCCCAGGGGCGCACTGAGAGCGTCGACTTTCTGCAGGCGCCTCGCGCCGACTTTGAGGGCGTCAGGCTGTCGGGCGACTTGGCCAAGGCGTCGGTGCGGTTCCTGGCCGAATTTCGCAACCGTTCGACCGGTTCTGACGGCGAAGCGGTGGATGATCGCAGGACGGCCGAAGTGTGGACATTTGAACGCAATCTTAAGAGCCGCAATCCAAATTGGACGCTGATCCACGTCGACGCCGCGGAGGCGTAATGCGTTTTCAGCCCTGGGCGGCGGTTCTGGTCGCCAGCTGGCTTTCCGCCTGCGCCACCGACAAGCCGGCCGCCTCGGGTTTGGCCGCGATTTCGCCGCCTTGGCCCTATGCGGCGCCGATCGCCGCCCCGGCCCGGCAAGAGCGTGCCCCTCCAGCGGTGGCGACCGGCGTGGGCTTCGCCGATCTGGCCGGCTGGGCGGACGACGATCACGCTGCCGCCCTCGCGGCATTTGAAGCGAGTTGCGGCGCGGCCACCGATCCGGTCATGGCCACGGTCTGTCGCCGGGCGCGCGCGCTCGGGCGACTGGCCGAGTCGGAGGCGCGCGACTTCCTGGAGCAGAACTTCCATCTCGATCGCTTGGCGGAGCCGGGCCTGCTGACCGCCTATTACACCCCCGTGTACGAAGCCCGGCCCTATCCGGACGGCGAGTTCACCGCGCCGGTTCGCCCCAGACCCGCCAGTCTTCATGGTCCCTACGCCGACCGCGAATTGATTGAATCGGCCCCGGCGCCGGACGCCCTGGCCTGGATGCGTCCGGAAGATCTGTTCTTCATGCAGATTCAAGGCTCCGGGGTGTTGACCTTCCCTAGTGGCGCGCGAGCGCGAGCCGCCTTCGACGGGGATAATGGAGCGCCCTTTGTTGGCGTCGCCGCGCCCATGCGCCGGCAAGGACTGCTGGCCGATGAAGGCACGTCCGCCGAGGCGATCCATGCTTGGCTGGCGACCAACCGCGGCCTAAGGGCCGAGGCGGTCATGCGGCTTGATCGGCGCTATGTGTTCTTCCGCCTACAAGAGGACGATGGCGCGGAGCCCATCGGCGCGGCGGGCGCCCCGCTGATCGCCGGCAGATCGGTGGCGGTGGATCCCCGCGAGCACGCCATGGGCGAGTTGTTGTGGATCGATGCCTCCTCTCCGGTGCTATCAGGCGCCTTCCCCATCTATCGTCGCTTGACCGTTGCGCTGGATACTGGCGGCGCCATCAAGGGCGAGACGCGGGCTGATCTCTACATGGGACGCGGCGCGGCCGCCGGCCTGGAGGCCGGCCGCGTACGCCATGTTCTGCGACTGTATCGGCTGACCCCGATGATCCGGCCGGGCGCATGAAAAGCGCCGACCCAGCCGGCGGGCGACTGTGGGCGATGGTCGCCGCCACCGCTCGGCCCATGCCAGGTCGTGTGGCGTCCGATGGCGCGCACACTTCGGCTCCCCAGAGAGACGTCGCCACGAACCCCTCGGCGCGGGCCGTGGCGACATCGGCGACCAGGTCCGCGTCGTCCGAGGCGCCGCCTTCGCGGGCGTCGCGAGCCATTGAGCCGCGCCGCCACCACCGGATCCGGCGTGGAACCGCGCCCCTGACCGCGCGCATCGATCTTCATGGGCTCGACCAGGACGGCGCCAGGCTGACGCTCACCAGATTCATCATGCGCGCGCAAACAGAGGGACATCGCACGGTCCTGGTCATCACCGGCAAGGGCGCTCTGGGAGGCGGCGTTCTGCGCCGCCGGGTTCCTGATTGGCTCGCCGAGCCGCCCCTGCGGGGAGTCACCGCCGGCTTTTCCGAAGCCCATCGACGGCACGGCGGCCAGGGAGCCCTATACGTGGCGCTCAAGCGTCCACGACTACTGTAGCGGCGAGCGCTAGCCGGGGGCTGCCAAGCCCGATCGGGCGGCATGATCGTAGAGCTCGAAGAACTTCGCCCCGCGGGGCGGGGATGGAGAAAACTCCAGCAGACGCACCCGCACCGTGGCGCCTCGGGCATCGGTGATCGCCCAGCCGGTCAAGGTCACCGGCGACCGCGAGAAGGTCAGGGCTATCTGGCCCTCGGCCTTCTTGCGCCCGTCGCGCGCCACGACCGTGAAGTCCTCGGCCGAGTGGGTCACCTGAGTGATTGTCACCCCTCGGTCGAGGCGGATATCGCGGGCCAGAAACAGCGCCAGCGGCGT
>PMOM01000164.1 GCA_003161535.1 Caulobacteraceae bacterium
ACGGAGGGGCAGGGCTATATCTGGGACGCGGCGCTGCGCGCCGGGCTGACGGTGCGCAACTGGGGTTTCTACGGTGATCTGGCTCTCTATGATCACGACGCGGGGGCCCTGCGCACCCCCCTTGAGCGTGATCCGTGGAAGGCGGGCCTGAAAGTCTTCGTTCCGACCAAGGCGTCGCTGATGACCACTTCCGATCTCTACTTCCGCGGCTTCGACCAGGCCTTCCCGGACTATTGGCGCTTCAAAGAGTGGTCGCGAGAGTTCGATGGCTTCGTCGCCGCCGGGAGGGCGCCGAATCTGATGATGGTGCGCCTGCCGCACGACCATACGGGCGATTTCGCCGACGGCATCGATGGGATCAACACCGTCGAGACCGAGCTGGCCGACAACGACTATGCGGTGGGGCTGCTCGTGGAAAAGGTCGCGCACAGCCCCTTCGCCAAGGACACCTTGATCTTCGTTGTGGAAGACGACGCCCAGGATGGCCCCGACCATGTGGACGCCCACCGTTCCATCGCTTTGGTGGTCGGACCCTATGTCAAGCAGGGGGCGGTGATCTCGCGCCGCTACGCGACCGTCAACCTGGTTCGCACCATTGAGGAGGTGCTGGGGATCGCGCCCATGGGACTGAACGATGCCCTCGCCGAACCCATGGCGGACGTCTTCGATACGGCGCGGGCGGGGTGGACGTTCGACGCCATCGTCCCTCATGTGCTGCACTCAACGAGCCTGCCCGTGCCGGCGGAAAAGACGGCGTGGATCGGCTGCCCGACGACAACGCGGTCAAGCGCCTATTGGGCGGCGGCCATGGCGGGACAGGACTTCTCTCAGGAGGACCACCTCGATACGCGCGCCTTCAACTTGGCTCTGTGGCGGGGGTTGAAGGGCGCCGCGCCCTATCCCACCGACCGCGACGGACGTGATCTGCGCCAAGATCGCCGCGCCATGCTAGCCGGCGCGTGTCTCTAGAAGTCGGTCCGGGAGCATCTGACCGTCGGCGCGCCCGAATGCGCACGGTGGCGAGCCCTAAACGACCGCCGCCATCACCGCACCGATCTCCTCATGAAGCACAAGATCGGCGAAGAAGTCCTGATTGGTGGGCTCTCGGTTGACGATGGCGAGCTTGGCGCCTTGGCGCTTGGCCTGCAGGGGAAAACCGGCCGCCGGGAACACCACGAGCGACGACCCCAACACTACGAAGAGATCGCAGGCCGAGGTGGCGGCCTCGGCGCGCGCCATGGGTTCGACGGGCATTGGTTGGCCAAACGATATGGTCGCGGTCTTGACCACGCCGCCGCATTCGCGACAGGCGGGAATCGCGCCGCGTTCGAGGAACGGCGCCCTAAGGTCGTCCAGCTCGTGACGAGCGGCGCAGACAAGGCAGGTCGCGTAGCTCGCGTTGCCGTGAAGTTCGATGACCCGGTCATCGGGGATGCCGGATTCCTGGTGCAGATTGTCGACATTCTGGGTGATCACCACGCTGACCCTGCCTTGCGCGACGAGGCGCGCGATCGCGTGATGGCCGCTGTTGGGCTTGGCGCCGGTCCATCCCGCCGCGCCGGAAAAAGCGCGGGTCCAGGCCTCGCGCCGCCGCTCGCGGCTGGCGACAAAATCCTGGAAATAGATAGGCTTCATCCGGCTCCAGACGCCGCCGGGGCTGCGAAAGTCGGGGACACCCGATTCCGTCGACATGCCGGCTCCCGTGAAGACCACGACATTGCGCGCCTGATCGATCATCCTCGCCAGTTGCTGGCCCCCTGTCATGGGCCTCAGCGGCGAACCACGTCGCCCGGACCCGTCGCCTCGGCGGTCTTGGCTAAACGGCCGGACAGATAGAGGCCCAGCACCAGGGCCCCGAACGGAATGAGCGCCAGGATATCAGCGTAAGGACCGGAAAAGAAAGGATTGTGCGCGGTCATAATCTGGGTGACGCGCTGATTGAAACCGCTCAAGGCGCCGGTGACGAAGGCGATGCCAATGCCGGCGATGGCCCCACCGGCGATATAGCCCGAAGCCACCAGCACGCCGGGGCTCTTGTCGGTCTCGGCCACAAGTTCCGCGGGTGTCAGACTGGCGTCGCGGAATCTCCCCTTGAGATGCCGATCGACCAGCCAGCGCACCGCGCCGCCGACAAAAATCGGCGAGGACGACGACAGGGGAAGATAGACTCCGACCGCGAAGGCGAGAGATGCGATGCCGCACATCTCCAGAATGACGGCGATCATCCCGCCCAAGATAACCAGGGTCCATGGGAGTTGCTGGTTAAGGATGCCCTTGATGATGTAGCTCATCAGCGTCGCCTTGGGCGCGGCGAACTTGTTGACCTGGGTTCCGTCAGGCCGCGTGCGGTGGCTTCCGTTGATGCCCGGGTCGACCAGATAAACGGGCGCGCCGCTGTTGTTGACCAGATAACGGCCGGGCGGACCACCGGCCTCGTCGGTCTTTTGGAAAACCCTATAGACGCGCGCGTCGGCGCTTCTTTGCGGACCCTTGAGCTGATCGGTGGGCAGTCCAGCGACGATGGCGGCCGGCAGGCGCCAGGTCGGCGTCGCCATGTCCGATGTCGCGTGGGCCGCGGGTGAGGCGGTCAGCGGCACATAGACGGTGGAGGCGTCGTTGAGCGCCAGCAGGATGGGACCTAGGACCACCGCTGAGGCTAGGGCGCCGGCCAGGATGGCTATCTGCTGGGACCTCGGCGTCGCGCCGATCAGGAACCCCGTCTTAAGATCCTGCGAAGTCGTGCCCCCGTTGGAGGCGGCGACGCAAACAATCCCGCCTACCGATAGGGCGGTGACGTAGTAGGTCGGTCCCGTCCACCCCAGCGCCAGGAAGATCAGGCAGGTCAACAGGAGCGTGGCCACCGTCATGCCGGAGATGGGATTGGACGACGAGCCGATCTCTCCGGTCAGTCGCGAGGAGACGGTGACGAAGAGGAATCCGAATACGACGATGAGAACGGCGCCCAAAATATTCATGTGCAGAGAGCGCGCCATGAGAATGGCGGCGACCAGGACCAGCAACCCCAGGGCCACGACTTTCGGAGAGAGATCCCGGTCGGTGCGCGGCGTCTCGGCGCGGGCCGTGGTTTCAGCGCGCCTGGCCCGCCAATCGCCCAGGCCGCCGGCGACGCCACGCCAGATCATCGGGAGCGAGCGGAACAAGCTGATGATGCCGCCCACCGCCACCGCCCCGGCCCCGATGTAGAGGACATAGGCGCCGCGAATGTCATCGGGCGACATCTTGCTGATCGGCATGGTTCCGGGCGCGATAATTCCCGGCGCGGCGCCGCCGAAGAAGTAAATGGCGGGAATCAGAACCAGATAAGCCAGTACGCCCCCCGCCGCGATCGTCGAAGCGATCCTGGGCCCGATAATGTAACCGACGCCCAACAGCTCAGGCGAGATCTCCGCCGACAGCGAGCCGGCCGCCAGTGGCGCGCCGAACACCTTTTCCGGAGTGTCCTTCCACAACTTGAACGCTTCCATCGCAAGCTTGTAGGCGACGCCGGCGCCAAAGCCGGTGAAGATGGCCACGGCCCCCGAACGCGCCGCCTGTTCCTCGCCAGGGTTCTCCGCGCCGCCACGGTCAAGCGCGCGTTCCTGCGCCGTGGCGCCGGCCTTGAGCACCTCGGCGCAGGCCGTTCCTTCGGGGTATTTGAGAACCCCATGCTGCTGCACAATGAGCGCGCGGCGAAGGGGGATCATCATCAATATGCCCAGCAATCCGCCCAGGATCGCCACCAGCATCACCCGGGTGATCTCCAAGTCGAATCCCAGGATCATGATCGCCGGCATGGTCACGCCAATCCCAAAGGCGATCGATTCGCCCGCCGAGCCGGCAGTCTGAACGATGTTGTGTTCCAGAATGGTCGTGGGCCGAAGACCCAGCCGACCGAGCAGCCGAAAGACGGTCAGCGAGATCACCGCCACCGGGATCGAAGCGCTGACGGTGAGCCCGACCTTCAGCACCAGATAGAGGGACGAGGCGCCAAAAACGATGCCGAGCAGCACCCCCACGATGAGCGGCAGCGGCGTAAGCTCGCGCAGAGCGGCGGCGGCGGGGATCAGCGGCCGGAACGGAGGCGCGGCGGCGCGGGCGTCAGGTCTGTCCAGTACGGTCAAGTC
>PMOM01000165.1 GCA_003161535.1 Caulobacteraceae bacterium
ATCTCCAACGGCACCGCCATCCTGGGTCTGGGCGATCTGGGCGCGCTTGCGGCCAAGCCCGTCATGGAGGGAAAAAGCGTCCTTTTCAAACGCTTCGCCGATGTGGATTCGGTGGACATCGAGGTCATGTCCAGGGACGCCGATGAAATCATCACGGTGGTCAAGAACATCGGCGTCACCTTCGGCGGCATCAATCTGGAGGACATCAAGAGCCCCGAGTGCTTCCGCATCGAGACCGAGCTTCAGGATCTGCTGGACATCCCGGTGTTCCACGATGACCAACACGGCACCGCGATCATTTCGGCGGCCGGCCTGATCAACGCCTGCGCCATCACCGGGCGGGCGCTGGAGGACGTCAAGGTCGTGCTTTGCGGCGCCGGAGCGGCGGGGATCGCGACACTGGACCTGATCAAGGCCATGGGCGTGCGGCCCGACAATTGCATCGCCGTGGACAATACCGGGGTGATCTGGCGCGGCCGCGAAAAGGGCATGAACCAATGGAAGTCCGCCCACGCCATCGACACCGACGCGCGAACCCTGGCCGACGCCGTCAAGGGCGCCGACGTTTTCCTGGGTCTGTCGGCAAAGGGCGCGCTCACCCAAGCGATGGTCAAGACCATGGCCAAGGGTCCGATCATCTTCGCCATGGCCAATCCTGATCCGGAGATCACCCCCGAGGAGGTCTATGCGGTGCGCCCCGACGCCATCGTCGCCACCGGCCGGTCCGACTATCCCAATCAGGTCAACAACGTCCTGGGATTCCCCTACATTTTTCGCGGCGCCCTGGATGTCCGCGCCCGGCGCGTCAACCTGGAGATGAAGATCGCCTGCGCGAGGGCCCTGGCGGCGCTGGCGCGCGAGGATGTGCCCGATGAGGTGGCCACCGCCTATCATGGCGCGCATCTAAGATTTGGGCCGCGCTACATCATCCCATCCCCGTTCGATCCGCGCCTGATCTCCTATGTCCCGCCCTTCGTGGCTCAGGCGGCCATGGATACCGGCGTGGCCCGCTCGCCGATCAGCGACATGGAGGCCTACCGCGGCAGCCTGGCCCGGCGACTTGATCCCACCGCCGGCTTCCTGCAGCAGATTTCCGGTTCGGTGCAGTCGGCACCGGCCAAGCGCATCGTCTTCGCCGAAGGCGAAGAGCTGTCGGTGATCCGCGCCGCGGTGGCGTTCCAGGCGCAGGGACTGGGCAAGGCCGTGCTGGTCGGCCGCGAGGAACTGGTGCGCGAGAACATGGTTCTGGCCGGCCTCGACCCGGCCGAAGTCAAGCTGGAGGTGATCAACGCCCGCGTCTCGGGCCACAACGCCGAGTTCGTGGACTTTCTCTACGCGCGCCTGCAGCGTCACGGCTATCTCAAACGAGACGTTCAGCGGCTGATCAACCAGGATCGCAATTCCTTCGCCGCAGCAATGGTGGCGCTTGGCTACGCCGACGGNNATCATCGGCATGTCCATCGTGCTGACCAAGGGACAGACCCTGTTCATCGCCGACACCAATGTCACCGAAATGCCCGACGCCGACGAACTGGTGGAAATCTGCTGCGAGGCCGCCCGCGCGGTGCGCCGATTGGGCTATGAGCCGCACGTGGCCTTTCTGTCCTATTCCTCATTCGGCAATCCCATGGGCGAGCGCTCGGACAAGGTGCGCGAGGCGGTGGAGATGCTGGATGCCCGCGAGGACATAGACTTCGAATACGAAGGCGAAATGCCGCCCGAACTGGCCCTGGATCCTGAATCGCGCGGCAATTACCCCTTCATGAGGCTGACCCAGCCGGCCAATGTGCTGATCATGCCGGCCATTCACTCGGCCTCGATTTCCACCAAGCTTGTCCAATCGCTGGGCGCCGCGACGGTGGTCGGACCCATCCTGCTGGGGCTGTCCAAGTCGGTGCAGATCTGCCCGCTCTCGGCGTCGGTCTCCAAGATCCTGATGATGGCCCAGATGGCCGCCTATGAACGCCCCCTGGCCGAACTGGCGGAGGGATGAGCCCACGCCGCCCGGCCAGCGGCGCCGCGGGCGGCGTGATCGGCATCGATTTTGGCACCACCAACACGGTGATCTCGACCATTGACGAGGCCGGTGCCGCTCATCTGGTGACGTTCCCGAGCCTCGAGGGCGATATCGTCGCGTTCGGCTCGGCCTTGAGTTTTCATGCTCCGGAGGGCGATCCGACCGGCCGCGTCGTCGAGGCGGGGCCCTGGGCCATCGAGGCCTATGTCGAAGAACCGCTGGAAACGCGCTTCATCCAGTCGTTCAAGAGCTACGCGGCCAGTCCGCTGTTCCAGGAGACGCGCATCCTTGGGCGCCGCTACCAATTCGAGGACCTGTTATCGACCTTCTTCCTGCGCCTGCGCGGCCACGCCGGTGCAGCCATGGCGAACACGCCCAAGACCGCGATTGTCGGGCGGCCGGTGAACTTCGCCGGCTCGCGCCCCGATCCAGCCCTGGCGGTGGCGCGCTACCAGACCGCCTTCGCCCGCCTGGGGTTCGAGGACATTCGCTATGCCTATGAGCCGGTGGCGGCGGCGTTTTTCTTCGCCCGCACGCTTGTCGCCGACGCCACCGTGCTGGTGGGGGATTTCGGGGGCGGCACGAGCGATTTTTCCATCGTGCGCTTTCATCGCCAGGGCGGCGAAATCCGCTCCACCGCCCTGGCCAACGCCGGCGTCGGCGTGGCAGGCGACGCCTTCGACTACCGGATCATCGACAATCTCGTTTCGCCGCAACTTGGGCGAGGCTCAAGCTACAAGGCCTTCGACAACATCCTGCCGATCCCCAATCGATATTTCACCGCCTTCGCGCGCTGGGAGCAGCTGGCCCTGCTGCGCGCCTCTCGCGACATGCGGGACATTCGCGGCCTGGTGCGCACGGCGTTGGAGCCGGCCAAGATCGCCAGGCTAGTGGAGATCCTCGACCACAATCACGGCTACCATCTCTATCAGGCGGTCTCCCGGTTCAAGGAAGCCTTGTCGAGCTCGCCCGAGGCGACGTTCCTGTTCGAAGCCGGTTCAGTCCGCATCGAGCGGCGGGTGGCGCGCGATCAGTTCGACGCTTGGATCGCCCCGGAGCTCGCCGCCATCGAAACGGCCGTGGACGAGGCCCTTGGCCGCGCGGCCCTGGGGCCGGAGGCGATCGATCGGGTGTTCCTCACCGGCGGCTCTTCCTTCGTTCCGGCGGTGCGACGCCTGTTCGCCCGGCGTTTTGGCGAAGCCAAGCTGGAAAGCGGCGGCGAGCTGATCTCCATCGCCTCCGGTCTGGCCTACATGGGCCACGAAGCCGATCTGGATCAGTGGTGCGAGCGGGCGGGTTAGGCGGCCGCCGGCCCCTCACGCCTCGAAACGATAGCTCTCGCCGTCGCGCTTGACGTGGCCGGCCGTGGGCGCGGCGAAGTGGGTGCCTATGACCAGCACCGGCTGGTCGGCGACGTCCTCGAGAAGCGACTTGCGGGTGACCTCCGAAGCCTTCTGGTCGGTGTCGAAATGCGGCGACCAGTCGGGGTGAGCGATCTGGCAGGGGTGGTGCATGACGTCGCCGGTGATCAGGGCCCGTGCCCCTTCGGACTCGACAACGACGCTGACGTGGCCGGGCGTATGGCCGGGCGTTGGGGTCAGGCGAATTTCCGCCGACAGGCGATGGTCCATGGCCACCAGGTCCGCCAATCCGGCGTCGAATACCGGCTTGATTGAATCGGAGAGGATCGCCTGCTGCTCCTCGTCTCCCTCGGTGCTCCAATAGTCGTATTCCGCCTGGCCGATCAGGTAGCGGGCCTTGGGAAAGGTGGGGACCCAGCGTCCGGCCTCGAGCATGGTGTTCCAGCCCACGTGATCCACGTGCAGATGGGTGCAGATCACCGCGTCCACGCTCTGGCGCGACCAGCCGGCGGCCGTCATGTCCTCCAGGAATTGCGTCGCCAGTGGCCGGCCGCCCATGAATTTTCGCGGTCGGTCATTGCCGATGCAGGTATCGACCACCAAGCGCAGGCCGGGCGCATCCACCAGCAAGGCGTGGATCGAAACCCGCAAGACGCCTTCCTCGGTGACAAAATGCGGGTAGAGCCAGGGAGTGGCCTTGAGCGCCTCCGGCCGCGCCTGACGAAGAAATGGCCGGCGTTCATCGTAGGGGACGGGAAGCTCGATTTCCACCAGCCGCGTGATCTTCACCGCGCCGACCTGCCAGGACAACATGGGTTTTTCTCCGAACGCGCGTAGGCCTTAGGTGTCTTGACGCGAGGTCACGCTTTTGGCTTGCCCGCCTTGCGCCTACACCGCATCGAAACACCCGTTGGGCTGAAAAAGGAACACCTTTAGATGAAACTCGATTCCTCCATCGCCGCGGTGGTCACCGGCGGCGCCTCGGGCCTCGGCGAGGCGACGGTGCGCGCGCTGGCCGCCCAGGGCGTCAAGGTCGCCATATTCGACATGAATGAGGCCAAGGGCGAGACGGTGGCCAAGGCGGTCGGCGGCGTTTTCTGCCAATGCAACGTTACCTCCGATGAAGAGGTCGACGCCGCCTTCGCCAAGGCCAGGGCGGCGCACGGCCAGGAACGCATCCTGGTCAATTGCGCCGGCACCGGCAACGCCGCCAAGACCGCCGGCCGCGACCGCAACACCGGCGAGGTCAGGCACTTCCCGCTGGCCGCATTCAACATGATCATCCAGATCAATCTGGTCGGCACCTTCCGCTGCATCGCCAAGAGCGCGGCGGGCATGCTCAGCCTCGATCCCCTGGACGACGGCGAGCGCGGCGCCATCGTCAACACCGCCTCGGTGGCCGCCGAGGACGGCCAGATGGGGCAGGCCGCCTACTCTGCCTCCAAGGGCGGCGTGGTGGGCATGACCTTGCCCATCGCGCGCGACCTTATGAGCGAGGGCATTCGGGTCAACACCATCCTGCCGGGCATCTTCGACACGCCGCTGATGAACGCCGCCCCGCCCAACGTGCGCGAAGCCCTGGCCGCCTCGGTGCCGTTCCCCAAGCGCCTGGGCAAGGCGGAGGAGTACGCTCAGTTGGCCCTGACGATGATCACCAACGGCTACTTCAATGGCGAGGACGTTCGCCTCGACGGCGCCATCCGGATGGCGCCG
>PMOM01000302.1 GCA_003161535.1 Caulobacteraceae bacterium
ATGTTTGCGCCCACCGTGCCGAAGGCCCGGGTGATCGTCGCGTCGGTCGGCGCGGCGGCTGGGTTGGAGATGTTATAGACGTCGGCGCGACCATCTATGAAGGGTTCCAGGCGCAGGCCGCCGGCCAGGGTGAAGGTGCGCTGCCAGTCCGCCTGCACGGTCGCCCGACGGCTGTCGATGCCGGGTATCTGCGGCCCGCCGACGGGGACCGAGACGGCGGTCGACTGGTCTCGAGTGAGGACCACGGCGCTGGCGTCCAGGCGAAGCCGCCCGCCCAGGATCGATTGCGCCGGCTCCCAGCGGGCCTCGACCAGGGGGGCGATGGTGGGGAAGGTGCTCTGCACGTCGGTGGCGCGCAGGCCCTGAACGCTGATCGCGGCCACTGACAAATACGACAGGGAGTCTTGGCGAACCGCATAGACCTGGGAAATCAGGCGGCGATCGTCGGCGGCGTACAGACCCCGCTCCTGGAACACATCGCCGATGGCGTATTTGTCGAAGATCAGCCGGTCGGACGCCCGTTCGGCGGTGAATCCCCACTGCCATGTGGGACTGAGTTGAAACACGCCGCTGCCAAGGATGTAGCTGCGCGAGGTGTGTGCGCCGAACTTGTCGCCGCCGGAGGTAAAGTCCTGATCATAGGTATAGCCGGCGCGAACATCGATGACGCCTGAATAGAAACGGCGGCGCCAGTCGACATTCAGGAACGGATTGACCTTACTGTTGATCTGCGGGGTGACGGTGAAGTCCTGCGAGGGCGAAATCACCTGGTAATACGGCTGCTCATAGCTGAATCCGCGTTTGCCCGAGAAGGTGACCACCGGCAGCAGCAGGCCCGATTTTCGGTCCGCCATGGGATCCGCGGTCTGCAGGATGGGCAGGTAGAGTACACCCACGCCCTTCACCTGGATCACCGCGCCATGAAAGGTGAGGGTCTTGCGCCGCTTGTCTTCGGTCACCTGCTTGGCGCGAATCGACCAGGTGGGCTGGCCGCCTCCGGCGTCGACGCACGCCGGGCACGGCGTGTAGATCACCCGATCAAGCTGGGTGACCTCATCGTTCTGACGGCTGGCGCGAGCCGCGGCGATCTTAACGTCACCCCGCAATCGGCTGGAGAAGCCGGTCGCGAAACCGGTGCTCATGGTCTTGTCGAGCGTCAGGGTGTCGGCGAATTGCGCCGTGCCGTCGGCTTCGAGGATTTGAACGGCGCCGCGGGCGATGACGATGCCTGACTGGGAGTCATAGTCGACGCTGTCGGCGCGCAGAACGCGGCCCTTGTAGCGCGCCTCTACCGCGCCGGCGGCGATGATGTGATGGGTCGCGTCGTCTTGGGTGAGACTGTCGGCCTCCAGATAAAACCCGCCGCCCGCCAGTCCGTCATCGGTCGGGGGCGCGGCGACGGCGACCGCCCGCGGCGGCGCGGGCCGGCTGCGGACGTGGACGGCGGTCTGGGCCAGCGCCTGCGCCGACGCNNATTGCCGCCGCCTCACGCCCCGCCATTACGCTCCAGCCTTTCGATCGCTCATGTCGCCGCTTCGCGAGGGGCTCATCCGTCTTCCGTATAGCAAAGCAGCGTGACGCCCGACAAAAGGGCCAGGAGGGGCGGCGACCATGCCGCCAGGAATGGTGGGATGACCTCGGTCGCGCCCAAGGCGCCGCAAAATTGGTTGAGGAAAAAGACCGCGAATCCCAAGGCCACTCCCGCTCCCGCCAGCCCCGCCAGGTCTCCAAGCCGCATCAGCCGAAGGGAAAAGGCCGCCGCCAGGACCGACATAGCCGAGAACAACAACGGCGTCGCCAGAAGCTGCTGCAGCCTGAGGCGATAGGCCGCCGCCGAATAGCCGGCGAGCTCCGCGGCGTGGATGGTGTCCGGCAACCTCCAGAGCGCCACAGTCCCGGGGACCGCGAAGGTCTCCATGGCGCTGCGGTGGTCGAGCGTCGAGGCGATGGAGAGCTGCTCCGAGCGAATCGATTCCGAACCGGGCAAGGCCTCCCGCACCTCGCTCAGGCGCCAATAGCCGGGCATCAGGGTGGCCCTCGCCGCTTCGACGCGACGGGAAAAGTCCAGCGCCCCGCTGGGGCCGACACTCTGGAAGAACAGGGAGACACCGGTCAGTTGAACCACCTCATCTGTCATCTTGTAGGACTTGGCGTGAATGACGATTTGATGGCCGTCATCGCCTTGCCGAAGCCAGATCTGCTTGCCTGAGCGCGGAGCGTGGTCGTCTGCGAGGGCCAGGCGGCGATCTTCGAATTGCCCGTTCAGGGCCGCGGCGAGCGGGTTCAGGACGGTGATGGTGGCCACGCCGATCAGGAAGGCCGCCGCGGCGGCGGGAAGCACGAATCGCCAAGCCGAAACACCTGCGGCGCGCATGGCCACCAGTTCGCTTCGCCGATTGAGGGCCACGAACGCCCCCATGGCGCCGAACAGGAAGACAAACGGCAAAAGTAGCAGGATCACCGAGGGCGACTTGAGCAGCGTCAGGCCCAGCAGCTGGAAAAACGACAGGTCGATTCCGCCGCCCAAGGTGCGGGACAGCTCGACGAAATCGACCAGCATGATCACCGAAGCGACCACGGCGAAGGCGGCGCCAACTCCGATCAGAGTGCGGGTCAGGACATAGAATTGCATGCGCAGGGGAGGGTGGCTCACGCGGGGCGGCCAAGCGGGGTGTTCGTCACGCCCAGGGGAGGCGCGCGCAGGGGCGCTGTCCGGCGGCCAAAGAGCACCATCGCCGAGATCAAGGTGGCCAGGATCGGCACGAGATATTGCACGACGTTCAGGTCCGGGTGGGCGCCGGCCGCCGCTTGCACGGCGAAACCCAGCGTACGCGCCACGAGGGCGGCGGCCGCCACCGCCGCGATCCGAGCTCCATAACCCATGCGGCTGAACGCGCCGCCGATCACCGCGGCCAGGGCCATGGCCATGAAGGCGATGTTGTAGAGCGGGGTCGCCAGCCTGGAATGACCTTCCGCCAGCATCTTGTTGATATTGTCCCGCTCCCACTCCTGACGAGCATCGGGAAAGAAAAGCTCATGCGGGTAGCGATCCGACAGCTTGTAGCGAACGGCGCGATCCAGCGCCATGAGCGGCCGCAAATCAAAGATATATTCGTCGAACGACAGGAAGTTCAGCACGCCGGCGCTGGAGAATTCCTGGCTGGCGCCGTGACGCATGAGCAAAACGGGCGCGCCGCCGCGCCTCTGAAGCTGTCCCTCTCGCGCCGTGATGGTGGAGTCGCGCCCGTTTCCCGTGTCGCGATTGATGAACAGGTTGTGGATGGCGCCCTCGTCGTCGACCGTTTGGGCATAGACCGTCAGACCGGGGGCCGGATGGGTGAATTCGCCGGGCTTGATCATGCTGGTGACCAGGTCCGCCCGAACCGTCTCCAGGGTGTCGCGCAGCCTGCGATAGGACCACGGCTGGATCCAAAGCGTCAAAACCAGGGAAATCAGGGTCATCACGGCCGCCAGGCGCATGGCCGGCGCGATCACCCCCCAGCGACTCATGCCGCCGGCGAAGCAAATGATGATTTCCTGCTCGGTGTGCAGGCGGTTCATGGCCATCAGGGCGGCGACGAGACCGGCGATCGGCAGGATGACGACGATGAGCTGGGGCATGGCCAGCAGGACAATCTTGGCGAACACCAGCGCGCTCTGGCGTTGATCGACCAGAATGCCCAGAGCCGAAAGGCTCTGGCTGAGCACCGCCACCGCCGACAGGGCCGCCGTGGCCAGCAATGTGGGCCCCAGCAGCTGTCGGAAGAGATAGCGGTCGATCAAACTCATGGGGCCTGTGGAACGCTTCGGAATCTGGGCTGGGGCGTGAGGGGAACCCACTATGCGGCGATGGGTGAGGCCGCTCTGTGTAGCCACCCCACCCTGCGGAAACAACCGGCGGAGCCTTATCCAAGACTTGGCGGCAGCGCGGCGGTGGTGGGGCCGAATACAAGGGCGAATGCCTGGCACAGGGCCTGGTCGGCCTTCTTCATGCCGATGTCCAAGCCCAGATCCGCCAGGCTGGTGACACCGTGATCGGCGACGCCGCATGGCACGATGCCGTCGAAATGGCCAAGGTCGGGGGCGACATTCAGGCTGACGCCGTGGAAACTCACCCACCGGCGCAGCTTCACGCCGATGGCGGCGATCTTGTCTTCTCGCGAGCCCGCCGCGGTCGCCGCCCGGTTCACCCATACGCCCACTCGGTCGCCTCGACTCTCGCCGGCCACTCCCAGACGGTCCAGGGCGGCGATGATCCATGCCTCGAGACTGGCGACAAACGCCCGGGCGTCGCGGCCTCGAACGCCCAGGTCGAGCATGACGTAGGCCACCCGCTGGCCCGGCCCGTGGTAGGTGAATTGCCCGCCGCGTCCGCTGCGAAAGAC
>PMOM01000184.1 GCA_003161535.1 Caulobacteraceae bacterium
TCACCCGCGACTTCGCCTTCGTCATCGACAAGGGCGTCCCGGCCGGCGACCTCGTCCGCGCCGTGCACAGCGCCGACCGCGGCCTGATCGCCGCCGTCCGCGTGTTCGATGTCTACGAGGGCGCCGGGGTCGCCAAAGACAAGAAGTCGGTGGCCGTGGAAGCCGTCATCCAGCCCCGCGACAAGACCCTCACCGACGCCGACATCGAAGCCCTCTCATCCAAAATCATCGCCGCCGCCAAGGCCGTCGGGGCAACGCTAAGGGGGTAAGACCCTCGCGCCCCCTCCGTCGGCCCGCGAGGGCGCGGGCCGCCACCTCCCCCGCTTCGCAAGGGAGAAATAATTCTGTCTCACTCCTCCCCCGCCTCTATGCGGGGGAGGTGGCGCGCGGCCCTCTTCAGCCGCGTGACGGAAGGGGCGCAAGGCAGTCGCCCCACTGGGGGAGGGACAATGGTTGCCTCCGCGCCGCTTCGGGTGTCACGTCCAGCCGCCCTTCAAGAGAAACGGAAAAACGCCATGACCCGCACCCCACCTTCCGGCGAGGCGTTCGAAGGCGTCATTGGCGCCACCATTCCGGAATCGACGCCGTGGTGGCCGGCGCCGGCGTTCAGGGCGGGCGCGCCCAATGTGGTCATGGTGGTGCTCGACGACACCGGCTTCGCGCACCTGGGCTGTTACGGCTCGACCATCGAGACGCCCAACATCGACGCCCTGGCCGCCGGCGGCCTGCGCTTCACAGGCTTTCACACCACGGCGCTTTGCTCGCCGACCCGGGCGTGCCTGCTCACCGGGCGCAATCACCATGCCGTCGGCATGCGGGCGATCTCCAATTTCGACACCGGCTTTCCCAATATGCGCGGGGCCTTGCCGCGCTCGGCCGCCACGCTCGCCGAGATCGTCCGAGACCACGGCTACGCCACCTTCGCCGCTGGCAAGTGGCACCTGGCCCCCATGGCCGAATGCACCGCCGCCGGCCCCTTCACAAACTGGCCCCTGCAAAAGGGCTTCGACCGCTACTACGGCTTCCTGCAGGGCGAGACCGACCAGTTCTTCCCCGAGCTTACCTGCGACAACCACTTCGTCGATCCGCCCAAGGGTCCCGCCGACGGCTACCACGTCTCCGAGGATCTGGTGGACCGCTCCAGCGCCATGATCCGCGATCTGGTCTCCCTGGCGCCCGAGCGGCCGTTCTGCCTCTACCTCGCCTTTGGGGCCATGCACTCGCCCCACCAGGCGCCCAAGGCCCATCTTGAGAAATATCGCGGCCGCTTCGACGCCGGCTGGGACGTCACCCGCGAGGCCTGGTTCGAGCGCCAGAAGACGCTGGGCGTCATCCCGCCGGCCACGCGCCTCGCCCCGCGCAACCCGGGCGTCAAGCCATGGTCGGAGCTTTCCCTCAACGAGCAGCGCTTCGCGGCCCGCCTGCAGGAAGCCTTCGCCGCCATGCTCGATCACACCGATCATGAGATCGGCCGCCTGATCGCCTTCCTCAAGAGCGTCGAGCGCTGGGACAACACCCTTTTCATCCTGCTTTCCGACAACGGAGCCAGCCAGGAAGGCGGCGCCGCCGGCGTGCTGGACGAGATGAAGTGGTTCAACGGCATCCGCGAGGACGCCGACGAGGCCGTGCTGCGGCTCGATGACATCGGCGGACCCGACAGCCACTGCAACATTCCCTGGGGCTGGGCGCAGGCCGGCAACAGCCCGCTCAAATGGTACAAGCAGAACACCCACGGCGGCGGCGTGCGCGACCCCCTGATCATGCACTGGCCGGCGGGCCTTGCCGCGGCGGGCGAGACGCGCGGCCAGTTCTGCCACGCCATCGACATCGCCCCGACCATCCTGGATGTCCTGGGCCTAGAGACGCCCAAAACCGTGGCTGGCGTGAAACAAATGCCGGTCCATGGCTTGAGCCTCAAGCCGGTTTTCGCCGACGCCGACGCGACGCTTAAGCGCGGCCCGCAATATTTCGAGATGCTCGGCCATCGCGGCATTGTCGCCGATGGCTGGAAGGCGGTCACCCATCACGCGCCGGGCGCGCCGTGGGACGAGGACCGCTGGGAGCTCTATCATCTGGCCGACGACTTCTCCGAGTACGAGGACCTGGCGGCCAAAGAGCCCAAGCGCGTCAAGGCCATGGTCGATCTGTGGTTTGCCGAGGCCGAGCGCCACGGCGTCCTGCCGCTCGACGATCGCTCCGCCATCGCCCTTTTCCGCGCCTCCATGCGCCCGGGCCTGCCCATGGCGCGCTACCGCTTCACCTATTTTCCGCCGGTCTCGCACATCGTCGCCGACACCTGCCCCTCGGCGGCGCGGGGCTGGACGACGGCCCTCACCCTGGTCCATCCGCCGGGCGACGCCGACGGCGCCCTGATCGCCCGGGGCAGCCTCAACAGCGGCTTTGTCCTCTTCATCAAGCACGGCAAACTGATCTTCGATTACAACGACTTTCACCGGCACACCCGAGTAACAGCCAAGTCCGCCCTCGCCCCCGGCGCCCATGAGATCGGCCTTGTGGTGGCGCGCAACGATGATCGCGGCGCCGATGTCACCCTCACCGTGGACGGCGCCGTGGTGGGGACCGCGCACATCCCCCGGCTGCTGTTCATGATCTCGTCGACCGGCATGGATCTGGGCCGCAGCCTGTCGCCGGTCACCGACGACTACGCCGCCCCCTTCGCCTATCCCGGCGTCATCTCCAAAGTCGTCTTCGAACCCGCCCGCCTCGCGCCCCCCGGCGAAACCAAAGCCCACGTCCGCGCGGAAATGGCGAGGCAGTAAAACCCCTCTTCCACGGGGGCGTTAGGGGAATCTGGTCCTCCTCCGCGAAGCGGGGGAGGGGGACCACCGAAGGTGGTGGAGGGGGCGGGTGAAAGAGAGACCGCGCGCGGCCCCGCCCCCCTCACCGCGGAGCCTGTCCTCGGGCGCGCGCTTCGCGCGACCCGGGGGCGGTCCCCTCCCCCCGTAAACGGGGGAGACTAAGGGGTTGAGGCTCTTCCATTCCTCCCCGCGAGCGGGGGAGACCATAGGGTTATGGAGTGGGCGGCGCGGTCGAATAGCCCTTCCCGATCACCGAAAGCGCGAAGCCCGCGACCGTCATGGCCAGGATGGCCAGGGTGAGGGCCGATCCGAAATGGGCGCCGGCGGCGGCCGACGAGGCGGTGGGGTGGGCGAGGTTGAGCGCTCGGCTGCCGAGCTGCTGGACGATGAGCAGGAAATACATCAGGGGAATCATGGCGCGGTAGCGGATGAGCACAAGGGCGCCCTGCGCCCCCAGCAGGAACTGGAAAAGCCCGAGCAGGGCGAACAGCGAAATCACCTCCCGCGCGCCGCCGGCGTTGAAGCTGGCCAGGGGAATGCCGTCGGCGGTGGTCGCCACGTGACGGGTGTTGATCATGGAATTGCCGCCGATCCCCAGCTTCAGGATCACCACCGGGATGAGCAGCCAGATGGCCGGCCGGTAGCCGCGAAAATGGTTGTCGAGGCGCTGGGGAAAGATGCGGTTCAGCATGCGCCTTGCTCCTTATGCGGGGCGAGCCGGATGGACGCCGCTCAGGTCGGCTCGCGGTAGCGGCGTTGCCAGACGGCGGCGGCGAGGAAGGCGGCGGCGACCGCCAGCCCGGCCCACAGGCCCGGGGTGCTGAGGAACCCGGCGATGTCGATGTTGGAAAGGCCGACGGAAAAGCCGCTCTGGTGGTTGACGGTGAACGCCTGGTCGAAGCCGCCGGTCCGGTACTTGATCAGGTCGGAGACATAGGAGGTGCCGAAGGCGAGGGTTTCGATGACGCTGATCGCCAGGGGCGGCAGGACGGCCCACAGGAACGGCGCCCGCCGCGCAAAGCCGGAGACCAGCAGCAGCCAGGCCCAGATCGGCGCGTACCACAGGGCCAGGGCGAAGACGCCGTAAAGCAACACCACCGACATCTCGATCAAGGGAACCTGGGTCACCGGCGTGGCGGCGACGCCGTGGAACAGCGCGACGGCCGTGCCGAGCGCCAGCATGACCAGCTGCAGGCCGATGGCGACCACGAAGACGACCGCCGGCAGGACGACGAGCGGAACGAAGGCTTTGGAGGCCACCGTGACAAGGTCCGACACCGGCAGGGATTTCCAGAACAGGATGCTGCGGTCCCGCCGCTCGTTGTGCAGGGCGCCCAGGCAATAGAAGGCGCCGACGATCACGCCGGTGAGGATGACGACGATGGCGGCGATGTCATAGGGCACGGCG
>PMOM01000036.1 GCA_003161535.1 Caulobacteraceae bacterium
TCGGGCGTCAAGATGGGCAAGACGGTGGACGGCGCCGTATGGCTCAACGCCGAGCTGCGCGGTCCGTATGACTACTGGCAGTTCTGGCGCAACACCGAGGACGCCGACGTAGGCCGCTTTCTGCGCCTGTTCACCGAACTGCCGCTGGATGAGATCGCCCGGCTCGAAGCGCTCGGCGGCGCGGAGATCAACGAGGCCAAAAAGGTGCTGGCCAGCGAGGCGACGAGCCTGCTGCATGGCCGTGAAGCCGCCGAACTCGCTTCCAAAGCGGCCAAGGCGGCTTTCGAAGACGGCCGGCTTTCCAGTGATATGCCAACCATCGAAATCGCCGCCGAAGCGATCGCCGCGATGACCAATACCGAGCTGATGGTGGCGGCCGGCTTTGCGACCTCGAACTCCGACGCCCGCCGCCAGATCGCCGGCGGGGGTTTTCGCGTCGATGGGATCAAGGTCACCGACGTCCACGCCCTGGTGAAGCTCTCCGGCGCCGAGGCCGAACTGCGCAAGGGCAACGGGCGCAAGAGACTCGTCGTGACCCGCTAGAGAAGGACTCCCCGATGACTGTCGACCTCAAGCCCGGCGACCGCGCCCCCGACTTCGATCTGCCCGGCGATCAGGGCCAGATCTGCCTGAGCGCCCTCAGGGGCGGGGCCGTGGTGCTCTACTTCTACCCCAAGGACGACACCTCCGGCTGCACGGCCGAGGCTTTGGGCTTCACCGCCGCCGCCGAGGATTTCGCCGCCGCCGGCGCCGTGGTGGTGGGGGTCTCCAAGGACTCAGCGGCCAGCCACGCGAAATTTCGCGCCAAATATGCTCTCGCCCCGAAACTGGCGTCGGCCAAGGATGCCGACATGGTCGAGCGCTACGGGGTCTGGGTCGAAAAGAGCATGTACGGACGAAAGTACATGGGCATCGAACGCCGCACCTTTCTGATCGATGGCCAGGGAGTCGTGCGGCGCATCTGGTGCAAGGTGAAGGTCCCCGGTCACGTGGCCGAGGTTCTCCAAGCGGTGCGCGACCTTTCGTAAGATTTGCGCCTGGCGCGGAGTCGCCCTCGCCGCGTATCGGCCTTGGCGCGGGTTGCCATTCGAGGCGCCGTCGGTGCATAAGGCGCCAGTTATTGAAAAATTCATGGATAATTTACGCCTATGGGCTTCTCACGTTTGAGGCGCTGCGCCGATTCGTTCGCCGCCTACTTTCCCGAACGCCATCTGCATCTGCGCTCTCACGGAGAAAGCCGCGAGCTGGTGCTGTCCAGCGGACGTCAGATGATGATCGCCGGGATCATCGCCTTCTGCGCGGTGTGGATGGGCGTTTCCACCGCCGCCGGTTTCATGGCGGCTCTGGCGGGCGATCACGAGCAGGCGGCGGTCGCCCAGACCCAGGCCAAGTACGAGCGCTGGATCGCCGACCGTCAGGCTCGCCTCAACAGCGCCGTGGCCCAGCTTACCGCTTCCTCCCACTCCACCGACGAACTGGCCGACAGCCTTGAGCGGCGCCACGCGGCCCTGGCCATGCTGCTGACCGAGGCGCGCGGGGCGCCAGGGGCGATCCAGGCCCTGACGCCGATCATTCTGACGCGGGGCCCCGTGGCCGCCTCGCCCGACCAGCGCATCGCCTCGGTGCGTCTGGACCAGGAACGTCTGATCGAGGCCACCGGCTCTTTCGCCAAGAACCGCGCCGACCGCCTGCGTCTCGCCTTCCGTCTGGCGGGACTTGATCCGGCCGTCTACGCCGGCCGCGGCGACGCCCTTGGCGGGCCGCTGATCGACGCCAAGGATCCCCGCGCCCTGGCCGCGGTTCTGGACATCGACGAGGACTTCGCCCGCCGGGTGCAGCACGCCGCCGCCGATCTTTCCGACGCGCGCGGCCTGACCGCGGCGGCCGCCAACCTGCCCCTGGCCCGGCCGACGGAAAATACCCAACAGAGCAGCGGCTTTGGCGTCCGGCTCGATCCCTTCACAGGCCAGCCGGCCTTTCATTCGGGCCTGGATTTCGCCGGCCCCGCGATGACCCCGGTCCACGCCACGGCCCCCGGCGTGGTCTCCTTCACCGGCCAGCGGTCCGGCTATGGCTCGACCATCGAGATCGACCACGGCGGGGGATTCAAGACCCGCTACGCCCATCTGGCGGCGATTTCGGTGACCGTCGGCGAGCGCGTCGCCCTGGGGCAGAGGATCGGCGGCATGGGCTCCACCGGCCGTTCCACCGGCGACCATCTGCACTATGAGGTGTGGGTCAACGGCCGCGCGCAAAATCCCCTGCGTTTCGTCAAGGCGGGAGACTACGTGCAGCAGGCCGGCTGACCCCGCCCCGCTCCCCGTCCCTGCCGGGGAAGATAGCCGCTAGGACTCGCCGCCCTCCCGCGTAGCCCCCACCCTCTGGGCGAGTGAAGCGGCCATGAAACGATCCAGATCGCCGTCGAGGACGCCGGAGGTGTCGGACGTCTCCACCTGCGTGCGCAGGTCCTTGACCATCTGATAGGGCTGCAGGACGTAGGAGCGGATCTGGTGACCCCAGCCGATGTCGCTCTTCTGATCCTCCACCGCCTGGGCGATGGCCTCGCGCCTTTGCAGCTCCACCTCGTAGAGGCGGGCCCGCAGCATCTTCCAGGCCTGATCGCGGTTCTGATGTTGCGAGCGCTGGTTCTGGCAGGCGACGGCGATCCCCGATGGAATATGCGTCAGGCGCACGGCCGAGTCGGTCTTGTTGACATGCTGGCCGCCTGAACCGCTGGCCCGATAGGTGTCGGTGCGCACATCGGCGGGGTTGATGTCGATCTCGATTTTGTCGTCAACCACCGGATAGACCCAGATGGAGGCGAAGCTGGTGTGTCGCTTGGCGGCCGAATCGAAGGGGGAGATGCGCACCAAGCGATGAACGCCGGCCTCGGTCTTCAGCCAGCCATAGGCGTTGACGCCGCTGATCTTCACCGTCGCCGACTTGATGCCGACCTGCTCGCCGTCGGTCTCCTCGATCACCTCGACGCCCATGGCGTGGGCGCCGGCCCAGCGGGTGTACATGCGCAGCAGCATGGCGGCCCAGTCGGTGGACTCCGTTCCCCCGGCGCCAGCGTTGACTTCAAGATAGGCGTCGGCGCCATCGGCTTCCCCCGAGAGCAGAGCTTCCAGCTCGGCCTTGCCGGCGAATTGCTTCAGGGCGTCAAGGTTGCGGCCGACCTCGTCCAGCGACGCCTCGTCCGCCTCGGCCCGCGCCAGCTCGGCGAACTCCAGCGCATCGCTCAGCTCGCGCTGCAGACGTCCGACCGCATCGACTTGGGCCGCCAGAAGCGTGCGCTCGCGCATCAGGGTCTGCGCGCCCTCCGCGTCGTTCCAGAAGGCGGGATCCTCGATGCGGGCGTTTAGTTCGTCCAGCCGTCGCAGCGCCGCATCCCAGTCAAAGACGCCTCCGCAACAGGGCGATCGACTGCTCGATATCGGCCGCCATCGCTTCGATGTCCGCGCGCATGAAACAAGACCTTCCTGACAAAAGACCAGCGGGCCAAATCAAAAGCAGCGCGCGATAACGCGCCAGGCGCCTCAGTTCAACTCGTTGAGGGTATCGGGGGTTTTCGGCGGCCCGATGGCCTTGGGCGCGCGGGGCGCCCGGACGGGCGGCTCCAGCGGACCCGTCGGGGCGGTGATGGCGAACGGCGTGTCGGGGCCGGCCTGGTCGGGCGCCGGGGCGGGAAGCACCGCGCGCGGTTCGGTTCCTGGTCGGAAGGCCTCGCGGTTGGGTCCGACTTCGGCGAACCGGGTGTTGGGCGGCGCCTTGAAGTCCATCGGCGGCAGGCCCTTGATCGCCTCTTGCATGAATTCAATGAAAATCGGCAGGGCGGCCACCGCGCCGGTCTCCCCCTTGCCCAAGGAACGGTTGTCGTCGAAGCCGACGAATACGCCGACCACGATCTGCGGCGAGAATCCCATGAACCAGGCGCTGCGGAAGTCGTTGGTGGTTCCGGTCTTGCCGCCGATCGGCCGCCCCAGCACCTGAGCGGCCGCGCCGGTGCCGCGGATCACCACGCCTTCGAGCATGGTGTCGATCTGATAGGCGGTTATCGGATCGATGAGCTGGTCGCCGTCCGGAGGGATATCGGGTCCGTCGGCCCCGGAAAATGGCGACGAACAATTGGGACACTGCCGCGCGTCGGCCCGGTAGAGCATCTGGCCGTCCCGGTTTTCCACCAGTTCGATGAGGCGCGGAGTGACCTTGCGCCCACCATTGACGAACGACGAATAGGCCGAGGTCATGCGAAACGGCGTCGTCTCGCCGGCGCCCAGAGCCATGGCCAGAACCGGATCCATGCGATCGACGACGCCAAATCGCTTGGCGGTGGCGATGATCCTGGGCATCCCCACCTGCAAGGCGATGCGCACGGTCATGGTGTTCAGAGACAGTTCGAGACCGCGGCGGAAGACCAGGGGACCGTGGAACTTGTGCTCGTAGTTCTCCGGGCTCCAGGCCTGGCCGCCGAAACCGCGAAGGGTGATGGGCCCGTCGACCACGATGCTGGCCGGCGTGAACTGTCCGCTCTCCAGGGCCGTGGCGTAAACGAAGGGTTTGAAAGACGAGCCCGGCTGTCGATAGGCTTGCGTGGCGCGATTGAAGTTGGACAGCGAGAAGCTGTAGCCGCCCATCATCGCCAGCACCCGCCCGCTGCTCGGGTCCATGGCCACGATGGCGCCGTTGACGATCGGCGTCTGACGCAGGTGGAATCCGCCGCCGTCGGCGGCCTCGACAAAGATCAGGTCGCCCACCGACAATCCGCGCCCCGCTCGCGCCCAGGCGACGTCGGGACCAAGCAGTTCGCCGGCGGTGTTCTCGGCGGCCAGTTGAATCCTGACCGCGCCGCCGCTCGACTGGGTGACCACCGCCGCGCGCCACTTTTTGCGCTCCGAAGGCGGAGTCTTGGCCAGGGTCGCGTCCTGCCAGCCTGGCACGATGTTGACGTGACCCCAGGCGCCGCGCCAGCCGTGGCGATGATCGTAGGTCTCCAGCCCGTCCATCAGGGCGATGCGGGCGGCGGTCTGCAGGCGTGGATCCAGCGTGGTGCGCATGTAGTAGCCGCCCTGGTTGAGGTCGGCCCCAACGGATTTCAGGAGCAAGGCCTGCCGCCGCGCCTCGTCCACGAAATAGTCGGCGTCGTGATACTTGCTTCGCGCCGGGGCGCTCTGGACTTTGAGGTCCTCGTTCATCGCCGCCAGCGCGTCGGAGCGGCTGGCCCAGCCCAGATCCATCATGTCCTTGAGGATCGCGTTGCGCCGGCGGATGGCGGCGGCCTTCTGCTTGATCGGCTGGTAGTTGTCGGGACCCTTGGGCAGGGCGGCGAGATAGGCGCATTCGGCCAGGGTCAGGTCCGAAATCGACTTTCCGAAATAGTTGTAGGCGGCCGCCCCGACGCCATAGGAGCGGTACCCCAGCCAGATCTCGTTGAGATACAATTCCAGGATCTGCGACTTGGTGAGGGTCTGTTCGAGCCGGGTGGCGAGAATCGCCTCCTTCAGCTTGCGCCCGACCGAGAGCTGGTTGGTCAACAGGATGTTCTTGGCCACCTGCTGGGTGATCGTCGAGCCGCCCTCCGGCCGCCGGCCCTGCAGGACGAAGTAGACGTCCTTGATCATCGCCCGCGACAGTCCGCCCATATCGACGCCGCCGTGCTGGAAGAAGTTGTGATCCTCGGCGGCCAGGAACGCATAGACCACGCGCGGCGGCATCTGGTCGTAGGGCACATAAATGCGCCGCACCTTGGAGAACTCGCCGATCAGGGTGCCGTCCCAGGCATAGACCCGCGTCGCCGTCGGCGGATGATAATCCACGAGGTCGGTGGCGCTGGGCATCTGGTGGAAGAGCACCGCCGCATAGATGCCCGCGGACAGGGCGGCCAAGCCCACCACGCCGAGAATGACGGCGCCCGCAGTGGCGAGCCGACGACCCAGGAAATTCAAAACCGGCGGACCTCCGCGGATCGCCCCTTTCCGCTGAACCGATTGTCTAGCAACCTTTTAGGCAAGGGCCAACCGGCCGATTCAGCGCACCGCCAGCCGGGTTGGGCCGCCAAAGTAGTCATCGATGGCTTCGGCGACGCCATCCATCAGCCGGTCGCGTTGGGCACGGTCGCTCAGGCGCTCCTCGTCGGCGGGATTGGTGATGAAGCCCATTTCCAGCAGGGCGGCCGGCACGTCCGGCGCCAAAAGCACGAAGTAGCCGGCGTCGCGGTGGCTGCGCGGCAGCAGGTCGACCCGATCGCCGATGTGCTCGATGAGCAATCCCGCGAACCTCGCCGATCGGTTGCGCGTGCTGTTCTGGGTCAGGTCCAGCAGAATCTGGCTCACCGCCGGATCGTCCCTGCGTGGCCCGACGTGGGTGAACCATTCGTGGGGGCCCAGCACGTAATTGACCCGTGTCTGGCCGCTGTCCGAAAGGGTGTAGACGCTCGCGCCGTGGGTGCCGGCGTCGCCGCCGGCGGAGTCGGCGTGCAGGGATATGAACAGGTCCGCTCCGGCCCGCCGCGCGATCTGCACACGCGACTCCAGGGGCACGAAGACATCGGAATCGCGGGTCAGCACCACCTTGTATCGCCCCATGCGCTCCAGGCGCGTCCTCAGGGCCTGGGCGGCGGCCAGGGTGATATCCTTTTCATTTCGGGTCGGGCTTTGGGCGCCCGGATCATGGCCGCCGTGGCCGGCGTCGACGACGATCACCTTGCGGGCGCGGCGCGGCGGGTCCGGGGCCTGAGCGGCTTGGCGCGTCTGACCGGCGAGTTTGGCCGGGCGCGCGTCGGCGTCGGCGGCCTGGGCCCTCGCGGGCGAAGAGGCGGCGATGTCGATGACATAGCGATAGTGAGTCACGCCCTGGCCCGGGGGAATCAGGAACCGCTGGCGAACCTCGCCGTCCGCCGACAGATCGAGGGTCAGGCGCACCCCTGGGGCGACGCTCTGCAGCTTCCAGCCCTTGACCAGGCCTTGGCCGGGACCGTCGAAGCCGCTCTGCGCCTCGATCCTGGGCAGGCCAAGCACGATTCTCCGTGCGTCCCCCTCCCCGGCCAGCAGCTTGGCGCTGAGCGGACCATCCACATCGATCACCACCCGGACGGCCGCCCGATCGCCCCCGAACCGGACGCCCAGAATCTCGCGCGGCGCGGCCATGTCGCCGGCCATCGCCGCAGCGCTGCCCAACGCCATGGCGCCGGCGACGAGCGCGCCCGTCCACCACGATCCCAAAGCCTTCGCCCAGGCCCCGCGCATGCCTTACCCCAATACCCAGCCGATCCAAGCGAACGGGCCATATGGCCTTTTGGACGTAGACAAAGCGTTAAGCTTCGCGCCAGGGGCGAATCGCCGCGCCCCCGCGACTTGGCTGTCAGACTTGCGCTTCCCTTTCCCCTCGCCATCGCCTACATTGTGCTGGCGCATGCGCCGTCATTTTGACTAATCCGACGTTGCGCGCCCCTTGCGTCGGGCCAAGCGCCGTCAAAGGCGTGGACGCGTCATCCAAACCGCGCCTCGATCCATCAGAGCGCGACTAAGAGAACAACCCATGGGCAGCGCCGCCTTCGCTCCGCTTTTGATGCTCACCGCCGCCGCGCCTCGCGGCCGGGCGGCCAAAGCCGTCAAGTGCGTCTCGCGCGCGCGCGCCCTCACCCGGCGCCCGGACCGATCGTCCGCGCAGCGCCCCGGAGACCAAGTTTATGTCCAAGAAAATGCTGATCGACGCCGCTCACGCGGAGGAAACACGAGTCGTCGTCCTTAAGGGGACGCAGGTCGAGGAATTCGATTTCGAGAGCCGCGCCAAGAAGCAGCTGCGCGGCAACATCTATCTGGCCAAGGTCACCCGCGTCGAGCCGAGCCTGCAATCGGCCTTCGTGGAATATGGCGGCAATCGCCACGGATTTCTGGCCTTCGACCAGATCCATCCCGACTACTACCAGATTCCTCACGCCGACCGCGAAGCCCTGCTGCGTGAAGCCGAATCCGACGCCGAAGACGAATCGCGCGAGGCCCTGGCGGCCGCCTCCTCCGCCGAGGATCCGACCGACGCGGTGGGCGGCGACGAGGATGACGAGATCGATGAAGAGGTGGCCCGCCGCCGGCGGCGCCTCGTCCGCCGCTACAAGATCCAGGAAGTCATCAAGCGGCGCCAGATCATGCTGGTGCAGGTGGTCAAGGAGGAACGCGGCAACAAGGGCGCGGCGCTGACCACCTATCTGTCCCTGGCCGGCCGCTACTGCGTGCTGATGCCCAATACCGATCGCGGCGGCGGGATCAGCCGCAAGATCACCACCGTCACCGACCGCAAGCGCCTGCGCGGCATCGTCGCCGACATGGAAGTGCCGCAAGGCATGGGCCTGATCGTCCGCACCGCCGGCGCCAAGCGCACCAAGGCGGAGATCAAGCGCGACTACGAATACCTTTCACGCGCCTGGAGCAGCATCCGCGACACCACCCTGCACTCCATCGCCCCGGCGCTGATTTATGAGGAAGAAGACCTCGTCAAGCGCGCCATCCGCGATCTCTACGACAAGGATCTGGAAGGCATCTGGGTCGAGGGCGAGGCGGGTTTCCGCGAGGCGCGCGATTTCATGCGCATGCTGATGCCCTCCCAGGCCAAGAAGATTCAGCTCTACCGCGGCGGCCCGCCCCTTTTCGTCGCCCACAAGGTCGAGGACCATCTGGCCCAGATCTATTCGCCCACCGTTCCCCTTCGCTCGGGGGGCTACCTCGTCATCAATCAGACCGAGGCCCTGGTGGCAGTGGACGTCAATTCCGGACGCGCCACCCGCGAGCGCAACATNNACCGCGCTGAAGACCAACATGGAGGCCGCCGAGGAGACCGCGCGGCAACTGCGCCTGCGCGACCTGGCGGGCCTGATCGTCATCGACTTCATCGACATGGACGAGGCCAAGAACAATCGCGCCGTCGAAAAGGTGCTCAAGGATTGCCTCGCCCACGACCGCGCCCGCATCCAGATGGGGCGGATTTCCTCCTTCGGCCTGATGGAGCTCAGCAGGCAGCGTCGCCGCACGGGCATCCTGGAGGGCACCACCCACGTCTGTCCCCTGTGCGCCGGCGCCGGACGGGTGCG
>PMOM01000145.1 GCA_003161535.1 Caulobacteraceae bacterium
GAGCGGCTGGAGGAGAAGCTGTCGGCCTGCGGCGCCAAGGTGCGCCGGATCAAGGGCGACGGCGAAGGCGACGGGGAAACGTGAGCGTGGGCGTCGGTAAGGCCCTGCGACTGCTGGCCGAGGACGCCGACGATCTGGCGGTGATCTCGGCGGCGCTGCAGGACGCGGTGACCCGCATCGGCGATATCCAGTGGGAGCCGGGCGCGCGGCGCCTGACCATCACCTTCAACCGCTTTCGCTGGGAGGCGGACGAGGCGCAAGGCATGCGGGTGCGGGGCGCCCTGCAGCTTGGCGGAGTGCTTGCCGTCAAGGCGCGCAACCTGCGGCGCGAGGCCAAGGACGCCGTACTCGAACTTCTGGCCCTCACCTTCGAGGCGGGCGATCCGCCGGGGGGTATCGTTACCTTCACCTTCGCCGACGGCGGCGATCTGGCGGCCACCGTCGAATGCGTGGACGCCGCCCTGGCCGACCTCTCCGCGCCCTGGGCGACGGCGCGGACCCCCGGGCATGACGCCTAGCGAGGAGCGCGTGCGCCGGTTCGACGTCTCCGACCCCGGGTTCGAGGCCGCCTTCGGCGCCTTTCTGGGCGAGGCGCGCGGAACGAGCGTCGATGTCAATGCGGCGGTGGTCGCGGTGATCGGCGCCGTGCGCGCCGAAGGGGTGGCCGCCCTGCTGCGGTTTTCCCGCGAGTTCGACGGCGTCGATCTTGGCGAGGCCGATCTTCGGGTTTCGTCGGACGAGATCGCCGCCGGGGCGGCGCGCTGCGATGCCGACGTGCGCGCGGCCCTCGCCTTCGCGGCGGAACGCATCCGCGACTACCACAAGCGACTGGCCCCGGCGGATGGCCATTTCACCGACGCGGCGGGGGTCGAGCTTGGCTGGCGATGGTCGCCGCTGGACGCGGTAGGCGTCTATGTGCCCGGCGGGCGCGCCGCCTATCCCTCCACCGTGCTGATGAGCGTGATCCCGGCCAAGGTCGCCGGCGTCGGGCGCATCGCCATGGTCACCCCGCCCGGCGGCGTTCAGCCGGCGGTCCTGGCGGCGGCGATGGAGGCGGGCGTCACCGAGATCTGGCGCGTCGGCGGCGCCCAGGCCATCGCCGCCCTGGCCTATGGCGCTGGGCCGATCACGGCCGTGGACAAGATCGTCGGACCGGGCAACGCCTATGTCACGGCGGCCAAGCGCCAGGTGTTCGGCGCGGTCGGCATCGACGCTCTGGCCGGCCCCTCCGAGGTGGTGGTGGTGGCCGACGCCGGCAACGATCCCGCCTGGATCGCCGCCGATCTTCTCGCCCAGGCCGAGCACGACCCCGACGCCCAGTCGATCCTGATCACCGACGACGCCGCCTTCGCCGACGCCGTGGAGGCGGCGATCGCGGGCCAGCTGGCCGGTCTGGCCACGGCCACGGACGCCGCCGCTTCCTGGCGCGACCACGGGGCGATGGTGATCGCGCCTCTGGACGCCGCGCCGGGGCTGGTCAATCGCATCGCCCCCGAGCACGTGGAGTTCGCGGTGGACGATCCCAAGGCCCTGGCCGACCAGGTGCGCCATGCCGGGGCGATCTTCCTGGGCCGATACGCGCCGGAGGCCATCGGCGACTATGTGGCCGGCTCCAATCACGTGCTGCCGACCAGCCGGGCGGCGAGGTTTTCTTCGGGGCTTTCCACCCAGGACTTTCTCAAGCGCACCTCGATCGTGGGTTGCGACGCGGCGGCCTTCGCGGCGCTGGCGCCGGCCGCCCTGGCCCTGGCGGGCGTCGAGGGCCTGCCCGCCCACGCTCGCTCGCTGGCCATCCGGATCAACCGCCGCGGCTGAACGGGGCCGTGGGCGGGGCCTGGGGCTTTGGGCGCGAGGAAGGAAGCGGCTAGAACCCTTCCCATGCCCGCCGACCCCGCCACCCATCGCCTGCAGTCCGTGGAGCTGGACGACGAGTCCCTGGCCGCCGCCTCGCGCGACCAGGAGCAGGAACGCCAGATCGCCATCTTCGACCTGCTGGAGGACAACCACTTCGCGCCCGATGGAGCGGCGGGCGGGCCCTACGATCTGAAGGTGGCGCTGGTGGACAACCGCCTGGCCCTGGACATCGCCGGACCGGCCTATCAGCGCCGCCACCTGCTGTCGCTGTCGCCTTTGCGCGGCGTGGTGCGCGACTATCGGATGGTCTGTGAGAGCTATTATGAGGCCATCCGCAACGCCACCCCGCAACGCATCGAGGCCCTCGATATGGGCCGGCGGGGCCTGCACAATGAGGGCTCCGCCCTGCTGCAGGCGCGCCTGGCCGGTAAGGTGGACGTCGATCTGGACACCTCCCGGCGCCTGTTCACCCTGATCTGCGCCCTGCATTGGCGAGGCTGATCATGACCGAGCCGCCAAGGGTCACGCCGCTTGGCGCGGTGCTCTTTGCCTGCAACCTCAACCGAGTGCGATCGCCCATGGCCGAAGGGCTGATGAAGCGGCTGTTCGGATCGCGGATCGAAGTCGACAGCTGCGGTCTGGGTCCGCGCCTGGCGCGCGGCGACGACCATGGCCTGCCAGATCCCTTCGTGATGGCGGTGATGGATGAGATCGGCGTCGATCTCGCCGGCCACCGGCCCAAGAGTTTCGAGGACCTTGAGGACCGGTCTTTCGACGCGGTGATTTCCCTTACCCCCGAGGCGCACCATCGCGCCGGAGAGCTGGCCCGGCGGCGGGCGGTGGCGATCGAGTACTGGCCGACGCTGGATCCCACCCTGACGATGGGTTCGCGCAGCGTGGTGCTGGACGCTTACCGCGAGGTGCGTAACGCACTGGAGGCGAGGCTGCGCGCCCGCTTCGGTCAGGAACCCTCGTTCGGCGGGTAGGGCGCCCCGCGCTTGCTTCAGGGCTGCGTGGCCGCGTAGCCCTCGATGCGCACGAAGGTGAAGCCCGCGCTGGCGGCGTCGGCTTCGCCCTGGGGGGTGGCCACCAGAAGGCTGCGTCCGGTGGCGGCGTTGCGAAATTGTTTCAAGGGCTGGGCGCCGGTCGTCGGCCCGGCCCAGACATAACCCTGCAGGCCATCGAAGGCGTAGCCGGCCGCCAGGGCGTCGCGCTCGCCCTGAGCGGTGGCGACGCTCTGGTGTGCGCCCAAGGTTTCGTTCCAGAAGAGCTTGAGGGGCGTCGCGCCAGGGGCCGGTCCGGCCAGCACGTAGGCCTCGGTGCGCACACGCTCGTAATGCGCCGCCGCGAGGCGGGTCGCCGCGCTTTGCGAGGCGGCGGTGGCATAGTCGCCGCCCACGGGTTCGCGGAAGAGATCGAGCGGGGTTCGCTCGACTACCGCCGGCGCCGCGGCCGGCGCGGCGGCCTCGCCGGCGCGCGTGGCTTCGCAGTCGTCCGGCGCGCGCTGGTAGGTCAACAGGCCGCCTTCGAAGCTCTGGCGTTGGCCGTCGGGGGTGTTGACCGCGTCCGAGATCGGCAGGCCGAGCCAACCGCTGGGGCCGCCAAACTGGAAGTACAGGCGATAGCAGGCGATCACCGCATAGGCCTGTCCGGCGTGCGGGCCCGAGGTGTGCCACAGGATGGTTCCGTTATCGAAGGTTGCCTGGCGGGCGGCGGACCCCTGAGGCGAGGTCGACGTCACCGTCTCCGCCCCCGTCGGACACCCCAGCCGGCCGCCCTGGCCGCCCATCCCTTGCCATTCGCTCATGATCGGCGCGCCGAGGGCCTCGCCGCAGGAAGCCCCGCCAAGCGTCACGGCCTGGGCCAAGGCGATCCGCGGCGTCGCGGCGAGCCATGCGGCGGCCGCGAGCGCGGCCAACAACCAAGGCCACTGACCAAGGATCGGCCGACCGGACTTTCCGCTGGGCGCGCAGAGCATGGCAGGTCTCCCGTCGTCGACCGTCAGCAGTCCTAGGCCCCGATTGGCCATACGCCGGCCGGCCATCGACCTCAACGGCTTGCGCATCTATGATCACGGCGCGACGCGGCGTCTTCTCTAGGGATAGTTGCGCGGGCGGCTTGTCTCGTCGCGCCCAAATTTGTCGTATTCGAGGAGCCGCATGGCGAAAGAAGAACTTCTGGAACTGCCGGGCACGGTGAGCGAGTTGCTGCCGAATGCCACTTTCCGGGTGATGCTGGAGAACGATCACGAAATCATCGCCCACACCGCCGGAAAAATGCGCAAGAACCGCATTCGCGTGCTGGCCGGCGACAAGGTTCTGGTGGAAATGACGCCCTATGATCTGAGCAAGGGGCGGATCACCTATCGCTTCAAGTAAGGCGCCGGCGGAACGGCCTCCTCGGCGCGGGCAAGGCTCGCCATGGAATTTCTCAAGGATCGACGCGTGATCGTGCTGGGCGGCATGGCCCTGGCGCTGGGCGCCGCCCTGCTGGTCGCCGCTCTCGCTTCCAGACACGGCGCGTCCGCCGACGCCCCGCCCGCCTCGCAAGGCGGCTTGGTGGTGCAGACCGGCCGCGATGATGACATCAAGCTCGACCCCCGACGGGCCCTCAAATGTTTCGTCAATGGCCGGTTCATCGGCGAACTGCCGCTCAGCGCCTGCGCCCAGAAAAACGGCGTGGCCACCGGCGCCCTGGATGTGGGCCTTGATCCCAGCGGGGCCCTGGCCGCCGCCAATGGCGTCTCCAGCGACATCACGCCCCTGCCGCCGCAACCCCAGCCCGGCGCTCTCGTCCAGGCGCCGGCCGCCGCGCCCGCCGAGGCGGCGATGGGTCGGGCTCCCGCGCCCTCGAAGGCGGCAGCCGCCTGCTGGACCTATGAGGACGGCGACTGGACGCGCCTGCCGGGCGACATGAGCCTGAGCGCCTGCGTACAAAGCCTCTATGGTGGCCAGTGCGTGCGCCCGGGCGTGGCCGACTACGGCCGCTGGGGAGACCGCACCCTGCGCCTGACGCCAGGGCGGGTGGAGATTTCGCCCGACAACCGCAATTTCCGCCTGCTGGTGGAACAGACTCCCGCCTGCGCCATCCCGCCGCTGGGGTAGGCGCCGGGCGGCATTTGCCTCATCGGGGCGACGGTGTAGAACCGGCCGATGCGTATCCGCGCGCTGATCCTCACTGCCCTCGCTCCCCTGGCCCTGGCGGGGTGCGCCAAGCAACTGCAGGCGCCCACCGATCGCGGCGTGTGCTGGCATCTCGTCCAGCCCCCCGGCGGCGTCCCGAAGTTCAACCGTCTGGCCGACAACCAGCCCGATCTCGAGCATTGCGCGGCGCAACTGGAGATCATGCGCCTGCATTTCCGGGCGCTCGGCGCCACCCAGGAAGAGGTCACCGGCGCCTATCAGGGGCAGTTTTTGTTTCTGCAACCCGAAGGGGTGTTCACCGCGCCGAGCTACAAAGGCTACCGCTTCCCGTTCATGGTGCGCACCGGAGATGGCCGCCTGGCCGTGCCCGGCGCCATGCCGAAGGGCCAGTAGCGGCGTAAGAGGGGCGAGTCGTGACGACCCGCCCGTCCAGCACTATCCCAAGCGTCGCCAGACAGCCTTAGGAGAGGCCATGATGGATCAGAATCACGATCCAACCGACAATTATGCGCGTGCTCTTTCGATGGCGATGCAAGCCATCCTCACGCACCTTTTTCATGACCTTGAAGAGAAGGTCTTGATGACGGCTGGAGAGAGGAACCAGATTCTATCTGACGCGATCGCGGATCAAACTGGACCGCCGCAATCACCCTTACAGGCGCGCGCGGTTGCGATTCTTCAGGAAATGAAGAACGCGATGAACGAAGGACGTAAGTAGGCTATTGCTCAAACGGCCGTGCGGCAAGCCGCGCAACACGGTGTACACGTTCGGACGCAATTTCGCGCGTGAGCCGGGCGGGTCCGCAGATGCTCATTTTATCATTTTCTCTGTGGGGACGTAGCAGGCCGGGTCAAGATTCACATCTCTGTTAAGCGCCCCGAAGTCCGCCACAACGTTGCAGCCGCTATTCCCAACTGACCATGTGTATCCATGCGCTTCCATGCATGGGGCCACATACTGGCCCATTGCGAAGCCCCTCGGGTCGTTGTTCTGGTCCGCGCCGATCTTGTGGAAGGCTTCCAGCCGACATTGCGAAAACGCTGCTCGTTGTGGATTTGGCGCCTTCGCGCACCCGGCCGTGCTCAGGATGATGATCGCACCGAGTATGACGCCGCCTAGGTTGGTGCTAAACATCTCGCCCCCGCATGGAGTCCCCGACGACGGCAGAGCCTAAGCCGAAACTGGACAATCCGGAACATTTCGCCAGCTTCGAGGAAGCACCGAAGTCGACCGAGCTGGACGACTCGGGTGAGGCGCTTGGGCGAATGTTCAAGAGGAATTTTCCTAAGCGACGGGCAACACCTGCCAAGTGTCATTCGTGAAGCCGCGTCGATAGGTGCTCAACGAACGTCCGGACGTGTTCAAGGACGCGGTGCGAGCGGACCTGATCGTAGCTGCCGCGCCCATGCGCGACGTGATTTCTCCAAGCGTCCTTGAAGTAGCTAAATTCCTTTGCCGCCTCTGACAGAAATTGAAGCCGCACCGCTTTGTCCGGTGCCCTCGGCGACTTGCCAAATGCGGATATTTTGGCTTCGATCCGGTCTATGACGTTTTGCCAGTTGTCGGTCCCGACAGACTCGTCAACGTCAGCCGCGAGGACCGTCAAGACAGGCTCCAGTGCGCTCATCGAGTGAAAGACGCAGGCCGTATGCATTTCCAGCGCGTAGGCACGGCTGGCGCTCAAGAGCTCTTCATAGGCGGTGGGGAACGCCTTTTGACCCGCCTCCGTCAAGACGGCCGGAAAGGCGTAGTAGCGCGTTCTGTTCGGATCGATGGCCAGGAAGACCCTGGAGGCTAAGTCGCTCAGAAACGTTTTGCGTAGAAGGCCAAACTCCCGTTCCGTTTGCGGGGGGTCCAATATGGCCTCTCGGAACAGTTTGCTGGCGACTGGAAGACTAAGCTCGGCGCACATGACCGAAGCCTCGCGCATGACACTGCGAAGCGACTCGATTTCCTCGGCCGTCAGCACCTTCGCCGGGTCTTGCGACCCATCGTTCAACTGGGGCCGGTAGAAAAGGCCGACGTTTACGTCCAGCAGTTGTTCGCCAAGCCTGACAAATTTTTCGGCGTAGGCGCGCAACATGTCCAACAGGCTCCAGATCACGCCCCCGCCCGGGCAACGGTTCGCTTCCGCAACCTCCCTTGGTAGCATGTCGCACAGGCGCTTTCATCGCCCATACACAGGCAGTGGCCTTCTTGGGTTTGGGAGGGGCAATATCGCCGAGTAGGCGGAACAAAGGCGGAACAAAGCCATTGCGCCTGCCCAAAAGAGTGCTAAGGTCGCTCTAGATTCCGGTGCGCGCGTGGTCGCCGGGCGAGCAGGGAGCATCCGACATGGCGGGCAGCGTCAACAAGGTCATTCTGGTGGGTAATCTGGGTCGCGATCCGGAGGTTCGCACCCTGGGTTCGGGCGATCGGGTGGCGAGCTTCACCATGGCCACCTCGGAAACTTGGCGCGACCGCACGTCCGGCGAGCGCCGCGAGCGGACCGAATGGCACCGCATCTCGATCTTCAACGACAATCTGGTGAAGATCGCCGAGAACTATCTGCGCAAGGGCTCCAAGATCTATCTCGAAGGCGCCTTGCAGACGCGCAAATACACCGACGCCGCCGGGGTGGAGAAATCGGCCACGGAAATCGTGCTGCAGAAGTTCCGGGGCGAGCTGACCATGCTCGACGGCAAGTCCGATGGCGAGGGCGCCCGCGGCGAGGGGGATGCCGGCGGCTACGCCAGCGGGCCGCGCGCCGGAACATCCGGCCCCAAGGAAACCTTCACGGCCGACCTGGACGACGAGATTCCGTTCTGATCGGAGAGCGAGTGAGTTCCAATCTACCCTGACGCCGCCTCACCGATCATGCGAACTGAACAGGTGGTGCTCTCGTTCGTCGACGCCATCAACGCCCATGATGTGGAAAGAATTATAGGTCTGTGCGCCAAGGACCACTGCTTTGTCGATGCTTACGGGACGGTTGTCTCAGCAGACCACGTGCGGTCGGCGTGGGCCGCCTACTTTCGGTTCATGCCGCTATACGGCATCGAGGTTGAGACGCTGCTCTGCAAGGGCGATACGGCAGCGGTTTTTGGGTGGGCTTGGGGAGGTTTGACCGCCGATAACCTGACCGGAAAGTCGTGGCGGCGGCCCTGCGCCTGGCGCGCGCGGACGGAGACCAACCAAATCAAGCTGTGGCAGGTCTACGTTGACACAAAGGCCGTGTTCGATCTCCTCTGAGGTCGGCTAAAGGTCATTCCGCTCCGGTCGAACCAGCGATTGAGCGGCATCTTCCGCAAGATGGATGCGGCGAGGTTCCGACAGGCGCGGACTGGGGTCGTTCATCGCGAGCCCTCACCAGACCGCGTCGGCGAAGTTCGCCAGGATCGTCTGGTCGGCGGTGACCAGGCGCGCGCCGTCGGCCATGGCGTTGGCGACGATCAGGCGGTCGAACGGGTCGCGCGTCCAGGCAAAGCGGCGAGCGCGATCGATGATGGAGTTGAAGGGGCAGTCCGACAGGCGGAGCCCGAATTGATCCGACAAACCGTCAAGCAAGGCGTCGGCGGAGCGAGAGAAACGACCCCTCTCGACCAGCAATTCGTATTCGAAGAGCGCCATCGGCGACATCCGGACCGTCTCGCGCTGTAAGAGACGCTGTATTTGAGCAGACAGACGCGGAGCTTGACGACCAACAACCCAGATGGCGACGTGGGTATCCAGGTGGATCATTGATCCAACTCAGGCTCCTCGTCCCAGTGCCACGAGGCCGCGCTTTCTCGATTGAATTCCTCGACGGTGAAATCGCCATTCTCGAAGCCCGGTCGCGGCGGTTCGGCCCAGAACCTGGCCCAGCGCGCGTCTTCCTCCTCTTGCGTCTCGGTGGCTGCCTTGCCCTCGCCGCGAATGACCACCCGCGCGCCCTTACGCTCAACCACGATGGCTTCGCCCGTCGCCACCGCCTCGTCCACCAGGCGAAAGAGGTTCCTGCGAAGCTCACTCATCGTCACGGTTTTCATATGTACAACTTGCCGCCAGATCTTGTACAAGTCAAGGCGGAGGAGCCGGCGCGGGGCGGTCGATCAATCAGGGCGGTTCGGGTGGCCTTTCCGCCGGCCGGCTGCTAAAAGAAAGCCGGACGTTCGGTGTCCGATTCTGAGCGTTGAAATCCCCATTTGACCGACGAGACTCAAACGCCGCCGGGCGACGCCCAGCGGGGCCATGTGACCCCGATCTCCATCGAGGACGAGGTCAAGAAATCCTATCTCGATTACGCCATGAGCGTCATCGTCAGCCGGGCCTTGCCCGATCTGCGCGACGGCCT
>PMOM01000256.1 GCA_003161535.1 Caulobacteraceae bacterium
ACGTCGATGACCGCCGCGCCCGGCTTGATCCAGTCGCCGCGCACGAGGCCCGGCCGTCCCACCGCCGCGACCAGGATGTCGGCCTGCCTGCAGACGGCGGCCAGATCGCGGGTTCTGGAGTGGGCG
The DNA here is from genome assembly GCA_003161535.1 of Caulobacteraceae bacterium. Lineage (GTDB taxonomy): Bacteria > Pseudomonadota > Alphaproteobacteria > Caulobacterales > Caulobacteraceae > Acaudatibacter. Next base: position 127 of record PMOM01000256.1, read on the forward strand.
ATGGTCACCGTGCAGTCCGCCGCCAACAGCAGCTGGGCCACGGGCCGGCCTACCAGCACCGAGCGTCCGATCACCACCGCACTGCGCCCCGTCAGATCGCCCAGGGCTTCGCGCAAGAGGATCAGGCAGCCGAGCGGGGTGCAGGGAACCAGACCCGGGTGGCCGCTGGCCAGGCGGCCGGCGTTGATCATGGTCAGGCCATCGACGTCCTTTTCCGGATCAATGACGGCCAGCACGGCGGCGGCGTCGATGGCCTTTGGCAGGGGAAGCTGAACGAGGATGCCGTGAACGGCCGGATCGGCATTGAGCGCCGCCACCAGGGCCACGATCTCGGTCTGGTCAGTGGTGGCCGCGAGCCGGTGAACCACCGAATGCATGCCCACCGCCTCGCTGTGCCTCGCCTTGGAGCGAACGTAGATGTCGCTGGCCGCATCGTCCCCCACCAGGACCACCGCCAGACCCGGTTGCAGGCCGCATTCCGTCTTCAGTCGCGCCACTTCGGCGCCGACGCGCGCCCGCAGAACCCGCGCGCACGCCTCGCCATCGATGATCCTGGCGTCCGCCATGGCCCTACCTTCACCCGATTCCGAGGCAAGGCCAAAGGCTCTAGTCGGCGCCGAACAAAGCTTCCCAGGGATCGACCTTGCCGGCCTCGACGTCGGCCACCTTCACCGCCGGCCAGCCAACCTGCGCCGTCGCGCTCGCCCGCCAGGCATCGAGGATCATGTCGCGCAGCTGCGATGCGCCGTCAGCCAGGCGGGCCGCGGCAAAGGCTCGACCGCGCCGATCGCCTCCCCGAAAGCCGCCCGCTTTTTCCAGCCGATAGAAGGCCGTCACCTGGCGGTTGGTGGCGGCAAGATAGGCAATCGTCCGCTGGGCGACCCAGCAATGACAATCGGCATACGCGGTCATGTCGGCGCGGACAGCCGGGGCCGCCACGAAGTCATGGACGAACTCGCCCTCGAACGGGGCGTGGATGCGGCTCTGGGTAAAGCCCTCGGGATTGGGAAAGTCTCCCCAGCCGTTGAAATGCACGCTGACGTGCAAAGGCTGGCTGCCATCGCCGACGAAGTGAGCCAGCGCCCCCAGGTCGCTCAAGATCAGGGCCTGTCGCTGGACGAGATCCGCGGCGAACCAGGCGCGATGCGCGGCCCCATCGACGCTCGTGGGGGTCGGGTCGTTGGCGGCGGCGGAATCGACACGCCAATAGGCGAAATCCTTGGCCAGCTGCTCCCAGTCATCGACGATGGCATAGGGCAGCCAGCCGGCCTTCCAGCTATCGGAGCCCACGGCGCGCAGGGCGGTATCGTACTCCTCGCGCGTCGCCGGCAGAGCGGCCAGGGCCGGGCCGCCGAACAGCCGGCCGTCGTCGCCAAGATCGAGGAAATGGGCGCTGTCGCGGTCGCTGTCATGGGCCTTGCCGGCGTTCTTGCCGCGGTCCGGTTCCCGGGCCAACTCCCCCACGGCCTGGGCAGCGGCGGGCGTGCGCAGAAAGGCCGGAATCTCACGCGGCAGGGCCTCGATGGCCAATTGTCCGATCATGCGGTGCCCGGTCGCGCCCCAGGCCAGGGCGTGGCCGGCGAGCGCCAGCGTCGCGGCCAGGGCGCCAACGAGGCGCGGAAAGATCGCGGCGGCGCGGCTTGTCATTTCAGCTCTTCTTGACGGTGTTGCGAGCCGCCGGTCAAGCGCCCGGCGCGGTCGCGTAGTCGAGCTGCGCGAAAGAGATATCCACAGATGTTCACAGGAACGTTATCCCGTTGGCAGAGGTCCGGAATATTGAAAATGCCGACCTTTCACTAATATTCATAATATTTGAGAACACCCGAATGTATAGTTGATCGCTCCAATCTTATAACCTCAACAACATTAATAGGTATCGCGACAAGATGAATGATGACCATGATATGGCGTGTTTTCCGGGTTGCCGAATCGAATCAACCTCGCTAAGGCTTGAGAGCATTCTGGTTCGGCGACGAACGGGGCGATCCTTGAAGCCTTTACTGGGCTGTCTCACCGCGCTGGCGGTGGCGATTCCGATGACCGCGGCGCGGGCAGAGAGCATCGATCCGATCGGTGACCTGATCGCCCAGGTGGCGGCGCGGGTCGAGCCGATCTTGGCGACCTTCGGCCTCAAGGTGACCCTCTATCATGCCGGCGCCAGGGGCGTCGGGGCGCGTGACTCTCTGGGGTGCAAGGTCGTGGCCATGCGCACCGCGGCGGTGGATGGCGTCACCCTGCGCCGTCACAGCCTGCTGTTCATCAAGGAAACCGTGGGCATGCGATTGCCCGATGGTCGCCGGCACGACGGCTATTGGTACGCCTCCGACCTTGGCGGGGCCATCCATCGCGGCCGGATTGACCTTTATACCGGCGACGGGCCCCGTTCGATGGCGCAGCTCATGCCGCTCAATCTGAATACTCTGACGGTAGCCAAGGTCGGCGAATTCGCCGGCTGCCCGATCGCCTAGAGGCCGCCGCTCGCCGCCTAGGCGACCTTTTGCGCCGGGCCGAGACGTCAGCGCACCATGGCCGCGACATTGCCTCCGTCGACGGTGATCACCGCGCCGGTGGTGCGGCGCATGAGGGCGGCGAACACGAAAGCCTGAGCCACATCCTCGGCGGTCACTTCCTCACCCAGCAGATTGCCGGCCATGTAGGTCGCCTCGTCGACGCCCCGCGCCGCCGCGCGCGAAGCGATCATGGCCTTGGTGAGCAGGCCAGAGCGTATGCGGTCGGGATTGACCGCGTTGACCCGGATGCCGTCGGCGCCATGCTCCAGAGCGTATTGGCGGACGAGCGCCAGCAGAGCCGCCTTGGCCGCGCCGTAAGCCCCGAAATCGGCTCCCGGATTGAGCGCCTGTTTGGAGGCGTTGAAGAGCAGCACCCCGCCCATGTTCTGAGCTCGCATGATGCGCACCGCCGCCTGGGCGACCGCCTGATGGGCGAAGAAGTTGAGCTCGAAACTCGCCCTCAGGTCGGCGGCGGGAAGATCGGCGATCATGCCTGTCGTGGCCGCGCCGGCGTTGGAGACAACGACGTCCACCCCACCAAATCGCCGGCAGACCGCGGCGAAGGCGTCCTCCACCGAGGCCGGATCGGTCACGTCACAGACGAGCGCCAGGGCCCGGGCGTCAATGGCCTGGGCGGCCGTGACGGCGGCGCCCTCGCTGTTGTCGAGTATGGCGATCTGGGCTCCCTCGCGGGCAAAAGCCTGGGCCGTCGCCGCGCCGATGGCGCCGCCTCCCCCGGTGATGACGGCGACGCAGCCCTCCAGCCGCCCCCGCGCGCTCTTGCCGAGTTTTGCCTGTTCGAGCGACCAGTATTCCATATCGAAGGTGTCGGCTTCGCCAAGGGGGGTGAAGCGGCCCGCCCGTTCGGCGGCCAGCAAGGTCGTCGCCCAGGACTGGGCGACGTCGGCGGCGATCGCCGCTTCGGCGGCGTTGCGTCCAATCCCGATCAGGCCCACGCCGGAAATGGCGACCACGCGCGGCAGAGGATCCAGTTGCGTCTTGCCGCCCCCGGCGCGCGCGGCGTTTCGCGAAAAATAGTCCTGGTAATCGGCGATATAGGCCGCCAGCGCCGCCCGCGCCTTGTCGCGCCAGCCTCGCAGATCACCGCCCGGCTCGCCGAGCACCAGGGGGTAACGCTTGGTGCGGATGACATGGTCGGGCGTGGCGACGCCTCTGGCTGCCCACTCGGCCAGCCGCGCATCATCCACCAGGCGCATGACCTCGTGATCCGCCCTCAGGTCCAGCACCCACCGCGACGGCCAGGAGGCTTGCGCGCCCTGACTGAGCACGCCGCGCAGCAGGGGCAGGACTTCGGCGGCCGGCGCGCCAGTCGATCGACGCGGCGCCGGCGCGAGAGGCGGGCGGGCGGCGAGGTAATCCTCGGCCACGCTGACCAGATCGATCATCCGCTCGTAGCTCTGCCGCGCCGTGGCGCCAAAAGTGAACAGGCCGTGGTTGAGCAGCACCAGACCCTCCAGGCCGACCTGGGCGTCGAAGATCGCCGCGGCGCGCTTGGCCAGGTCGAATCCCGGCATGACATAGGCGACGCACGCCACCCGCCGCCCATAGAGCCGGGCGATCAGCGCGCCCGCGTCCGGCTGATTGGCTAGAACGAGCAGCGCCACCGCATGGGTATGATCGATGAATTTCTCGCCGATGAAGGCGTGCAACAGGGTCTCGACCGAAGGCGTCGGCGACAGCGATTGCAGTAGGCTCTGGCGCTGGGCGTTGACCATGTCCTCATCCGACAGCGCCTCAAGGGCGCGCAGGCGCAGGAGCGGCGCCAGGCGCACGGCCGGATGGCCGGCGGGCTCGATGGCGGCCAGGTCCCAGCCGCTGCCCTTGACGCACAGAACCGCGATTTCCTCGCCATAGAGATCGCCCGCCGAGGTCTTCACCGAGGTGTTGCCGCCGCCGTGCAGGACCAGCCGCGGATCGGCTCCCAGCAGCCGGGCGCTGTAAGTGCGCAAGGCGATATCCTCGCCCACGCCCTCGGCGGCGTAGGCCTTGACCATGGCGCGCGCCGCAGGCTCGTCCCAAAGGCTCTTCATGCGGCTCCCATCCTCACGCCTCTAGAGCCAGCAAGGCGAAACTCGCCAGCCAATGCTCGCCCATATAGTCGCCGGTGACGTGGGCCAGGCTGGCGGCCAGGTGGCGCTCGGCGCTCTTCGCGGCCAAGGCGCGCAGCGGATCGCCCGGCGCCAGGGCCCGCGCCAGGCCGCGCCAGCACCAGGCGCGCGAGAGATTGAGGCCGTCCAGGTGGGCGATCTTGCCGTCGCCGCGATCACTGACCTTGGCGGGCGCGAATAGCGTCGCCGGCTCCCCCTGCGCCGCGCGCGGCAAAAAATGCGAAAACCAGGCGCGAAATTCAACGGGCCCCAGAACCTGCTGCATGAGGCGCGCCTCGATCAGGGCCGGCGAGAGGAAGTCATCGCCCGATGGCTCCCATGCTTGGCAATCGGCGTCGCCCAGATACCAGGCGCGCGCCTTGGCGATCACCAGCGCGCCGAGCGCCGGGTCCTCGCACACCGACGCATAGTCCTTGGCCATCAGCAGGGCGAAGGCGGTGTTGGAATGGACGCCGGCGCGAACCGGGTAGTCGGCCTTGGGCAAAAAGGCCATGAACCGCGCCGCGAAGGCTTCGCCGAGCGGTCGCAGGGCGAGATCCCAGCCGCGCGCCTCGGCGTCGGCATGGCGCCGTAGCTCCGCCGCCAGCATCAGCAGCCACGCCCAGCCGTAGGGCCTCTCGAAACCACCGCTGGTCGGCCGCTCAAGATAGGCGAGTTCGCCGGCGATCTTCTTGGGCGTGAACGCCTGGTTGAAATGGGCGCGGATGGCCGCCGCCTCGGCAAGGCCCGGAGAGAGACGCAGGAGCCGGGCGAGAAGCCAGTGGGCATGGACACAGCTATGCCAGTCATAACTGCCGAAGAAGATCGGGTGCAGTTGGCGGGGAGTCCGCGGTGGCTCAGGCCCCGCCATGGCATGGACCAGGACATTGGGATATTCGCGGGCCACGTGGCCCAGGGCGGCGCCGACGAGATGGGCGGCCACGGATGGGGTCAGTTCCTGGCTCTTCATCACACCTTGAACACCAGCAGATACATCAAGGCGATATTGCCGATCAGGACCGCGACGGCGGTGGGCGCCTGGACGCCGATCACCGCGCCTGGCCGAAGCTCCAACAAGGCGGTCGGAATGATGTTGTGCGAGGCCATGGGGGTCATCAGGGTTCCGCAATATCCCGACAACATGCCCAGCGCGCCCATGATCGCCGCGTCGCCACCGAATTTGCCGACGATCAGAGGCGCTCCCACTCCGGCGGTCAGCACCGGAAAGGCGGCGAAGGCGTTACCCATGATCATGGTGAAGAGGGCCATTCCCACGCAATAGGTCGCCACCACGGCCAGCCGACTGTCGATGGGCAGCCAGCGCCCGATCAGATCGCCCACGGCGTGGCCGACGCCGGCCAGGGCGAACACCGCCCCTAGAGCGGCCAGCAGTTGCGGCAGGATGGCTGCCCAGCCCACCGAGTCCATCAGACGACGCGCTTCCCTGACCGGAGCGCCAAGCGGCGGTCTGAGCATGATCATCGCCGTCATCAGGGCCAGGGTGACGCCAAGCCCCATGGAAATCACCGTCACCTGCTTGACCTCGACCAGGGGCGCTCCGGCGAGGCGGATATGGGGAAAAATCAGCGTACCCAAAAGCGTTGTCACCGGCACCACCAACACCGGCAAGAACAGTCGATCTCCCCAGCGCGCGGCGCTCGCCTCGCGCGCATCGGCGTCGCCCGTGACAGGCGCGCGCGCGCCTAGGCCCAGTCCGCCGATCGCCACCATGGCCAGCACCAGCAGGCCGTTGCCAAGGTCGCCCAGTCGGTCGCCGATCAGGAAGCTGGTGGCGAACAGGGCCCAAAAGGCGGTGTTGTTCCAGCGTTTGGGGGCGCCGCGATCTAGCGCCGTGAACACCGCGATGGCGCCGAACACCAGTCCGGCCAGCAGATAGACCGCGCTGACGCGGATCACGACGGATCGCCCGGCGGCGCGGTTCGTTGCAGGCGTCGATCCAGCAGACGCAGGCGCGCCGCGTGGATGATGAAGGCGATAAGCGCGGTGGGAATGGCCCATAGCGCCACCCGCAGCGGCTGGGCGCTCAGATGGTTCTGTTCGAGAACCGCCTGGATCAGCAGCACCGAGCCCAGGGCGATGAAGATATCCTCGCCAAAGAAGGCGCCGATGTTGTCCGCCGCCGCCGCGTGGGCGCGGATCAGGCCGCGCCGCTCGCCGTCCGCCGGCCCGTCGCGCACTTCGTCGGCGCCTTCGGCCATGGGCGCGATCAGCGGCCGCACCATGGCCGCCTGACCGCCCAGCGACAGCAGGCCCAGCGCGGCGCTCAGCTGCCGCGCCGCCAGATAGCTCGTCAGCAATCCGCCCACAGTCACCGAGCGCAGGCGGGCGATCCGCGCCCGCGCCCGCGCCTGCAGGCCGGCGCGCTCCAAAAGTCCGATGACCGGCAAAATGAGGAAGACGACACTGATATAGCGCGCGTCATTGAACGCCTTGCCGAGCGTCGAGACGATCAGCAACGGACTAAGTCCGCCGCCCACGCCGGTGACCAGGGCCGCCACGGTGACCACCACGATGGGATTGAAGCGAGCCATCAGCCCGATCAGCACCACCGGTATTCCCAGAAGGCTCAGCATGGGGCGTAGAATGGGCAAAAGCCCCGAGCCTGGCAAACGCTTGAACCAACTTTCTTATGAGGAGTCGCGCGGCGTGCCGGACATTCGCTCCTACCGCTCCGACGACCTCGAGGCTCTCTATCGCATCGCCTTGGCGACCGGCGACGCGGGCGCCGACGCCGCCGGCCTCTACCAGGATCCCAGACTCGTCGGCCACATCTTCGCCGCGCCCTATGCGGTCCTCAGCCCGGCCACCGCCTTGGTGGCGGAGGACGATCACGGCGTGGCCGGCTATGTCGTTGGCGCCGCCGACACGCGCGCCTTCGAGACCCTGCTGGAGAGCGATTGGTGGCCGCCCTTGCGGCGGGTCCACGACCAGCCCACCGGTCCGCCGCACACTTGGAACGCCGATGAGCGCATGCGCTGGCTCATCCACCATCCGCCGCGCGCGCCGACGCATCTGGTCAGCGCCTATCCGGCGCACCTCCACATCAACCTGCTGCCGCGGATACAGGGGCAAGGCATCGGCCGGCGCCTGATCGATCGCTGGCTCGCCATCGTGAGGAAAATGGGCTCGATCGGCGCTCACCTGGGCGTGAACACCGCCAATACGCGCGCCATCGGCTTTTATCGCCGCTACGGTCTCGTCGAGCCGGTTCTTGCGAGGCCGCCGCCGCCCGGCGTGATCTGGTTCGCCGCCACGCTGGCGTGAGGGGCCAGGGTGACTAGAATGGATCGCGGCCGCACCAGCCGGGCAGGAAATTGGCTTCCTTCGATTTGGCCAGGGTCAACGCCTTGCGCAGGCTGCCGGCGAAGTCGGCGACCACAGCCTTGCGTTTGATCCGTTTGCGCAGGAAATCGGCCCACAGGAATTCGCTGAACGGCGTGATGTCCTTGGCGAAGCCGCCGGCGTGGCGAAGATCCCCGGCGAGGCTGCGGTAGGGGTCGTTCTGGAGNNTCGAGAAACCTCCAGAAAGAGTCCTTGGAAAGGCTGGTCAGATCGGCCGAGACAGTGACCAGGACATTGAGGACCCCCTCCTCGTGCAGGGCTCGGGCCAGATGATGGTTGTCGATGATGTAGTGACGCCCCTTGGGTCCCAGCACGCAAGGGATCATGTGCCGGCCGAGGAAGGCGCTTCCGCTGGCGGCGTTCTGGTCGCGGAATTGCTTTCGCTTCTGGTCGACTTCGTGAAAACCCAGGGTGATCTGCGTCGGCCGCAACTCCACGATGCGGATGGGCTTGAGCAGGGGTTCGCGCGTGTTCATCGCCGCACCGTAGTGGGCCGATTGGGGCATGGCCAGTATGCGCCGAGGTTCACGACGACGGCCACGTCAGGAACATACCAACCGCCGCGACGGCCATCACCACCGTGGCCAGCCAGCCGACCGCCTTGAGGCCCCGATGCAGGGTGAAGTCCGCCATGGCCGCCTTGTTGCTGGCCAGGTGCATGATCAGCACCATCAAGGGAACGGCCACCACGCCATTGATCACCGCGCTCCAGAACAGCGCCTTGATCGGATCGATATGCACGAAGTTCAGAATGCCGCCGACGACCATCGCCGCCAGCAGGGCGCCATAGAACGCCTTGGCGCGGCGAACCCTCCGCGCGAGACCGACATGCCAGCCGAACGCTTCTCCCAGGGCGTAGGCGGCCGAGCCGGCCAGCACCGGCAGCGCCAGCAGGCCGGTGCCGATAATCCCCAGGGCGAAGACCAGGAACACCAAAGGCCCCGCGATCGGCTTGAGCGCCAAGGCGGCCTGGGACGAGGTCTGGATATCGGTGATCCCGTGGGCGTGAAGGGTCGCCGCCGTGGTCAGAATGATGAACAGGGCCACGGCGTTGGACAGGCCCATGCCGATGTAGGTGTCCCAGCGGATGCGATGGAACTCGGCCTTGGCCTGTTCGGGGGCGCGCTCAAGGGGCTTGGCGTCGTCGCGTTCCTTGACCTCCTCGACCTCTTCCTCGGCCTGCCAGAAGAACAGATAGGGGCTGAT
>PMOM01000023.1 GCA_003161535.1 Caulobacteraceae bacterium
CAGGGATACTCGGTCGCGGTCGCGGGTATCGAGGCCTCAAGAGCGTCCACTGAGCGATTCTCCAATCTCGAACACGGCAGCGATTTCGTCCTCTACGCCGCCGAGGCCGATGAGGAGGCATGGAAGTTGCTGATGGGGCGTCAGGTCGACCGTCTGTTTCGGGTCGCCTCGGGCGCCCAGCCGCCCCCCGCCGGTCTCAACCTCACCGCCGGCGCGGCGCTGCAGGCCGGGCGGCTGCTTGACCTGATCCTGATCCAGACGCACGACTGCGTCATTCCCCGCGGCTCGCCGGCGTGGACCTCGGTGGTTCGGCCCGATCGGCTATTTCAATTCAGGAGTGGCTGCCTCGCCGACGCCCAGCGGCTGGCGCGAGTGATCACGGGTCAGGCCGTGGGTCTGGTTCTGTCTGGCGGCGCGGCGCGAGCCTATGCGCACATCGGCGCGATCAGGGCCTTGAGGGCGCGTCAGGTTCCAATCGATTTTGTTTGCGGGGTGTCCATGGGGGCGATCATCGCAGCGGGCGTGGCTATGGGGTGGGGCCAGGAAGAACTTGAGCGCCGCATTCGGCAGGCCTTCGTCGATACCAATCCGGTGGATGATATCGCTTTTCCCCTGATCGCCATGACCCACGGCCGCAAAGTGCGCGGCAGGCTCGCCGAGCACTTCGGCGGCCAGGAGATTTGCGATCTGTGGTTGCCGTTTTTCTGCGTCTCCTCAAATCTGACCACCGGGGCCTATCACCTTCACCGGCGCGGTCTCCTGCGCGATGCTCTGACCGCCTCGGCCGCCCTGCCGGGATTTCTGCCGCCTCTCCTCGATGGCGACGACGTCCTTGTCGATGGCGCGGTGATGAATAATTTTCCAGCCGACATCATGCGCGGAATTCAATCCGGCCCCATCGTTGGGGTCGATGTCAGCCGCGGGCGCAGCATCGCCGCGCACGACGTCACGCCGCTATCACTGTTTCGCTGGGTGATCAGCGGAGATTGGCGCAAAGGACCACCGATTGTCTCGCTCCTAATGCGGGCCGCGACGATGAGCACCGACCGCGATCTGGTGGCCGCCCGCGAGGCGACCGACGTATTGATCCTGCCGATGGTCGACAACATCGAGGTCCGCGACTGGAAAGCCTTCGACCTCGCCGTGGCCGTCGGCCAGAGCGCCGCCCTCGAGGCGCTCGATCGCATGGCCGACCCGGTCACCGAGTTGCGCAGGCGGCCCAGTCTTCACCGCGCCTTCGGCGGCGTCTGACGGTGTTCGAATTCCAAGATCCGGGAAATCCCAATAGACTGCGCCCGTGAACCCTCATCGTTCTCCGAGCCCCGGCCGCCAGCTGCGCTTGCCGCTGTCGCGAGCCCCCTCCTACCGGCGCGGGGACTTCATAATTTCGGCCGGTAATGTCGAGGCCCTGGCCGCACTGGATGCTTGGCCGGCATGGGCGGGCGGACGCCTGGCGTTGGTCGGGCCGGAAGGATCAGGCAAGACTCATCTGGCGCGGATGTGGGCCCGGGCGGTCGGCGCCATGATCGCAAAGCCCGACGGGATCGACATCTCCCAGCTTGCGGGACAACCGGTGCTATTGGAGGACGCTGATCGCGGGCTCGACGATGCGACACTGTTCCATCTGATTAACATGGCCGACGCCGGAGGCAGTCTACTGGTCACCGCCCGAGTCGCGCCGCGTGACTGGCCCACCGACCTTCCCGATCTTCGCTCGCGGCTCAACGCCCTTATGGTCGCCAAGCTTGAGGCGCCTGATGACGTGATCCTGCAAGGCGTGTTGCGAAAATTCTTCCGTGATCGGAACATAAAACCTGACGATGAGGTCCTGCCCTACCTCGTTCGCCGGATCGAGCGCTCGATCCCTGCGGCCTTGGCGGTGGTCTCCCGTCTCGACGAGGCGGCGGACGCGGCGGGCCGCAAGGTGAACAGCGCCCTGGTCCGGGAGGTCCTTGAGGGCGAAGATGAGAGCCTCGACCTCTTCGAGTGAAGCCTTGCGAGGCGCGCGCGCGTGCGCCACAAGGTCTCGGTCACTTCGCCAAGTCACCCCGCAAGACTGTTCATCGTACCTTTGACATGCCGCAAGACGCCGCCACTCCGCTCACGGAACTCAAAGCCGTGGCGCTCTCCGCTCCACCTATCCTTGGGCCAGCGCCCACCCCTACGTCGCCCGCCGGACGCCTGTTGAAGGACTCTCCCGAGCGGTTCATAAACCGAGAGCTCTCCTGGCTGGCATTCAATCGCCTGGTCCTCGAGGAAGCCGGCAATCGGCGGCACCCACTTCTGGAACGGCTGAGGTTCTTGTCGATTTCGGCCAGCAATCTGGATGAATTCTATATGGTCCGCGTCGCCGGGCTCAAAGGCCAGGTGCGCGAAGGCGTGCGCGTTCTCAGCCAGGACGGGCTCTCCCCGGCCCAGCAGCTACGCAAGATTGACGCGCAGGCCAATCGCCTGATGAACGACCAGCAGCGCATCTGGCTGGAGATTCGCGGCGAGCTCGCCGACCACGGCCTGCGTCTTCTGGACGCCAAGGATGTCACGGCCAGCGACCGGCTCGCCGCCGAAGCCATTTTCCTGACCCACATATTTCCGGTGCTGACGCCTCTGGCCATCGATCCGGCGCATCCCTTTCCGTTCATCCCCAATCTGGGTTTTTCGCTGGCCCTCAAGCTTCAGCGGCGGTCCGACGGCAAGGTCTTCTACGCCCTGGTCCCAGTGCCCCATCAGGTGGCGCGGTTCTGGGAGATCCCGGCGACGAAGACTGGCAGACGCAAGGCCCAAAGGCGCTTCGTGGCCCTGGAGAGCTTCCTCCTGCTTTTCCTCGATAAGCTGTTTCCAGGCTGCAAGGTGCAGGGTAGCGGCCTCTTTCGCCTGATCCGCGACTCTGACGTCGAGATCGAGGAGGAAGCCGAAGACTTGGTGCGCGAGTTCGAGGCTCGGCTCAAGCGGCGACGGCTCGGCTCGGTGGTGCGGGTCAA
>PMOM01000283.1 GCA_003161535.1 Caulobacteraceae bacterium
GTCGGCGGCGCCGGCGGCGCGCCCAAGAATGAGGCCCTGCGCCAGTCCCTGGCCCGCCTCCCAGCGGTTGAAGAGATCGACGTCGGAGGCAAGCCGAACATAGGCGTCCTTGGCCGGCGCGTCGGTGGTCAGATTTACCGGGGCCGAAAAGCCGCGCAGAGCCGACAGCACCGGCGCCTCTTCGATTCCCTCCAGCCGAACTCGATGCTGCGGCGTATCGAAGACGATCAGGTCGGTATCGCGCAGGCAGCCGCCATCCTGGTCCAGCAGGCCGAAGCTCACCGGAATCGGCAGGGGCGCCTTGGTTGGCTGCCCAGGCGTCGGCGCGGTGCTCTGGGCCAAGGTGAGGTCGAGGGTCTTGGCCGCGGCGTCGTAGACCGCATTGATATTGACCCTCGGCGTGCCGGCCTGGTCATACCAGGCGAAGAATCCGGTGAGATCTCGACCCGAAACCTCCGCGAAACAGGCGATGAAGGCCTCCACCGTCGTGGCCTGGCCATCGCATCGTTCGAAATAGAGATCCATGCCGCGCCGGAAATCGGCATCGCCAAGCAGGGTCTTCAGCATACGGATGACCTCGGCGCCCTTCTCGTAAATCGTCGCGGTGTAGAAGTTGTCGATCTTCAGATAGCTGGACGGCCGCACCGGATGCGCCATGGGACTGGCGTCCTCGGAAAACTGGCGCGCGCGCAATGTCTTGACCTGCTTGATCCGCTGAACGGCCTGTCCTCGCTGGTCGGCGCAGAAGCTCTGGTCGCGAAAGACGGTCAGGCCCTCTTTCAGACAAAGCTGAAACCAGTCGCGGCAGGTGATGCGATTGCCCGTCCAGTTGTGGAAATATTCGTGGGCGACGACCCCTTCGATGCGCTCATAGTCCATATCGGTGGCCGTGGCCGGATCGGCGAGCAGCAGGGACGAATTGAAGATATTAAGACCCTTGTTTTCCATCGCCCCAAAATTGAAGTCTCGCACCGCGACAATCATGAACAGGTCGAGATCGTACTCCCGCCCAAACGTCTCCTCGTCCCAGCGCATGGCCCGTTTGAGCGAATCCATGGCGTAGGCGGCGCGTGGCGCCATCCCCGGATCGACGAAGATGCGTAGGCGCACCGTGCGGCCCGTCATGGTCTCGAAGACGTCCTCCAGCACATCCAGCTCACCGGCGACCAGGGCGAACAGATAGCAGGGCTTGGGAAAAGGATCGCTCCACACCGCGTAGTGCCGACCGCCGGGAAGTTCGCCGGCGTCGACCGGGTTGCCGTTGGAAAGCAGATGGCGAAAGGCCTTGGCCGCCTCGATCCGCACGGTGAATCGCGCCAGCACGTCGGGACGATCGGCGAACCAGGTGATCTTGCGAAATCCCTCCGCCTCGCACTGGGTGCAGAAGCGACCGCCGGAAATATAGAGGCCTTCGAGGGCCTTGTTGGCTTGCGGGTCGATTTCGACTTCGGTTTCGAGGACGAAGGCGTTGGGAACGTCCAGCACCGTCAGCCACTCATCGTTGATGGCGAGTTCGGATGGCGCGAGGGATCGGCCGTCTATGGCCACGGAAATCGGCTTGAGCCGCTCGCCATTGAGCCTCAGGGGCTTGGCGTGTTCCCCGTTTCGCCGCATGGAAAGGCGCGCCTTCACCCGTGTCGCGCTGGGTTCAAGGTGGAAGTCCAGGCTGACCTCCTCGATCAGGAAGGCTGGCGGCCGGTAATCTGCGAGGCGGATCGGTCGGGGCGTTTCAGTGCGCATGATGGCGGTTTAACGCCGACACCGGCCTTGCGCCATGATGTCGGCCACAAATCCATCCAATCGCCGATCCAGCTTGACGTATGGTTAGTCTTCCCCCGGCGCGAAAGCCGCGTATCGTTAAGGTTTGGCCAAGCCGAGCGGCCGCGAAACGGATGCCAAGATGGATTTCGACTTTTCCGACGACCAGAAGTTTCTCAAGACCGAGGCCCGCAAATTCCTCGATGCGCGCTGCGGCGTCGCGGTCGTGCGAGGCGTTCTCGACGATGGCGCCAAGGCGTATGACGCGGAGCTGTGGAAGGCGGTGGCCGGGCAAGGCTGGCTGGGGGTGAACATTCCCGAGGCGCATGGCGGACTAGGCCTGGGCGGCGTCGAACTGTGCGCCATCGCCGAGGAGCTTGGCCGCGCCCTCGCGCCCATCCCGTTCGCCTCGACGGTCTATTTTGTCGCCGAGGCGCTGATGTTGGCCGGTTCCCAGGCTCAGAAAGCCAAGTGGCTTCCAAAGATCGCCGCCGGCGAGGTGATTGGCTGTTTCGCCACCGTCGAGAGGCCCGGCGTGCTTACCGAAGCTCAAGTCCAGGCCAAGGTGGAGGGCGGCAAGCTCACCGGCGTCAAACTACCTGTCACGGACGGCGATATCGCCGATCTGGCCGTGGTCCTGGCCAAGCAGGCCGGCCGCGGCAGCCTCTATCTGGTTGAGCTGGCCGGACCCGGCGTGGCGCGAGAGGTTCTCACGACCTTGGATCCCACGCGCAGCGCCGCCAGGCTCGTATTCACCGGCGCGACCGCTGAACCGCTGGGCGACCCCGGCGAGGGCATGTCGCTGGCCGAGGCGATCCTCGACCGCGCCGCCGTCATGCTGGCTTTCGAACAGGTCGGCGGAGCGGACCGCGCGCTTGAGATGGCCAAGGAATACGCCATGCAGCGCTACGCATTCGGCCGGCCCATCGGCAGCTATCAGGCCATCAAGCACAAGTTGGCCGACATCTACATCAAGAACGAGCTGGCCCGCTCCAATGCCTACTACGGGGCGTGGGCGCTGGGCGCCGGGGGCTCCCAACTGCCGCTGGCGGCCGCGGCGGCTCGGGTCGCTGCGTGCGAGGCCTTCTGGTTCGCGGCCAAGGAGAACCTGCAGACCCACGGCGGCATGGGCTTCACCTGGGATGTCGACTGCCACCTCTACTATCGCCGCGCTCAGCAGCTTGGCCTCGTCGCCGGCGGCGCCAAGGCTTGGAAAGAACGCTTGGTGAGTCAGCTCGAACGCCGCAACGCCGCCTGAAATCGCGCGAGGAAACCACGATGGATTTCAACGATACCTCCGAAGAAGCCGCCTATCGCAAAGAGGTGCGCGCCTGGCTGAAGGCCAATGCCCCCAGGACCAAGGGCGCCCGCGACGGCGGCCTGGAGGATCCGGTCAGCATGGACGATTCCCGCGCCTGGCAGCGCAAAAAGGCCGAAGCCGGCTATGCCTGCATCACCTGGCCAAAAGCGTGGGGCGGCGGCGGCGGCGCGGCGTGGCAGTCGGTGATCTTCGGACAGGAGGAAGCCGCTTTCCAGACGCCAGCCAATCCGTTCGCCATCGGTCTTGGCATGTGCGTGCCCACCGTGATGACCGTGGGCAATGAGGCGGACAAGCAGAGGTTTGTGCGCCCGGCGGTGCTTGGCGAAGAGATCTGGTGCCAGCTGTTTTCCGAGCCCTCTGGTGGTTCCGACGCCGCCGCGGCTCGCACCCGGGCGGTGAAAGACGGCGACGACTGGGTGATCAATGGTCAGAAAGTGTGGACCAGCGGCGCCCACTTTTCCGACTTCGGCCTGCTCCTGGCCCGAACCGATCCGGACGTCCCCAAGCACAAGGGGCTGACCATGTTCTGGATCGACATGAAAGCGAGCGGCGTCGAGGTGCGGCCGATCCATCAGATGTCGGGCGCCTCCAACTTCAATGAGGTCTATTTCACCGACCTGCGCGTCAAGGATTCGCAGCGGGTCGGCGCCGTCGGCGAAGGCTGGCGCGTCGCGCTGGTTACCCTGATGAACGAGCGGCTGTCGGTCGGCGGCGGTGGCGGCGGTTCAAACTACCGACGCTTGCTCGCCCTGGCCGGCGATATCCAGACGCTCACCGGACTGGGGGTCAAGGACGCCGCTCTGCGCGAGAAGATCGCCGAATGGTACGTCCAGGCCGAGGGCCTGAAGTACACCACCTTCCGCACCATGACCGCTCTGTCGCGCGGCCAGACGCCGGGTCCGGAGAGCTCCATCGGCAAGGTGGTCTCCGCCACCCTGATGCAGGACATGGCCAACACGGCGCTGGAATTGGAAGATCAGTTCGGCATCATCAGCGATCCGGCCAACGCCCCCCTCGCCGGAGGGTTTCAGACGGCCCTGATGAACGCGCCGGGCCTGCGCATCGCCGGCGGCACCGACGAGATTTTGCGCAACATCATCGCCGAACGCGTGCTGGGCCTGCCGCAGGATGTGAGGCTGGATAAGGACGTCGCCTTCAAGGACATCCCGACGGGGCGGTAGGGGTTTCGCCGCCAGGTGACTTGCCTCGCGGGCCGTTAGGTCTCAACCTCTGCCGCAGGTGCGCCGAGTTCTGGAGACCCTTCCTCAGGCATTGATGCTGCGGGGCTAAGACTATGAGAGGTTCCAAAAACCAAGTCCGAAGCGAGGGCGCCGAGATCTCGATCGGGCGTCGCGGGGTGCTGGCGGGGGCGGCGGCGGCAGTTAGCCTCGCCGTGACGCGCGCGCCCGCCGAGCCGATCGCCACATCCGCGACCGGCATCGTGGCCACAAGCCATGGGCCGGTGATTGGCCTGGTCTCCGAAGGCATCCAGACCTTCAAGGGCTTGCGCTACGCCGCGCCGCCCTTGGGGCGGCTCAGGTTCATGCCGCCAAGTGAGCCTTCGGCTTGGACCGAGCCGGCGTCGGGCCTCTTTTACGGCGCCGCCGCCATGCAGCTTGCCAGCGGCGGCTCGGCGGTCAGCTATCCAGGCGACGTGGGCGCCGCCCTCGGTCAAGGCATGGATTCGCCTCAGGATGTCGTGCGCCAGCACGAGGACTGCCTGTTCCTCAACGTGTGGACGCCCGCGCTGGGCGACGGGCGCAAGCGGCCCGTCATGGTGTGGCTGCACGGCGGCGGCTTCAACTACGGCTCCGGCAGTTGGCCGTTCTACGACGGTCACAATCTCGCCAAGCGTCACGATGTGGTGGTGGTCACCCTCAATCACCGCCTGAACATCTTTGGCTATCTTGAACTCTCCGACCTGGGCGCGCCGGGGTCGGGAAACGCCGGCATGCTCGACCTGGTCGCCGCGCTCCGATGGGTGCGGGACAATATCGCCGGGTTTGGTGGCGATGCCGGCAACGTCACCATCTTCGGTCAGTCGGGCGGAGGGGCCAAGGTCTCAACCCTCTTGGCCATGCCCGCCGCCAAGGGTCTCTTTCATCGCGGCATCATCGAAAGCGGCCCGGGGCTGCGCGGCATGCCCCAGCCCGCCGCAGCGGCGTTCGCCAGGACAGTGATGAAGGACGCCGGCGCGGCGGACCTTCCCGCCTTACAGGCGCTCTCCGCCGATCGGCTGCTCGCGGTGGCGCAGATGCGCGGGGGCGGCGGGGGATTTAGCGGACTGCGCTGGGGTCCGGTGGTGGACGGCAAGGTGCTGCCGGAAAACCCGTTTGATCCGGTGGCCTCGCCGCTTGGCGCGGCTGTGCCGGTGATGGTGGGATGCACGGCCAACGAACAGACGCTCTACAATGTCGGTCAACCCTGGTGGGGCAAGCTCACCGACGCGGAG
This sequence comes from Caulobacteraceae bacterium, assembly GCA_003161535.1. Taxonomy (GTDB): domain Bacteria; phylum Pseudomonadota; class Alphaproteobacteria; order Caulobacterales; family Caulobacteraceae; genus Acaudatibacter. Next base: position 5,532 of record PMOM01000283.1, read on the forward strand.
CTGGATGAGAAGGTAAAGCTCATACCCGGCGGCAAAGGCCCGGCCCTGGTCGCAGCCTTTCGAAAACTGCATCCCGACCACTCGCCAAGTTATCTCTACACCGACGTCGCCGGCGCGCTGGGGGCGTTCAATGGTTCGGTATTGCTTGCCGAACGCAAGGCGGCGCAACACGCGGCGCCGGTCTATCTCTATATCTGGGAATGGGGGGCGCCGGTTGACGGCGGCATCCTGAAGGCTCCCCACACGATGGAAATCCCCTTCGCCTTCGACAATATCGACAAGGGTCCGATCCTGCTTGGTTCAGCCCCCTCAACCCAGGCCCTGGCGCATCAAACATCCTCGACCTGGGTGGCGTTCGCCAGAGCGGGCGATCCCAATCACCCGCGGCTTCCGCACTGGCCTCCCTACGATGCAGACCGGCGCTCCACCATGATCTTCAACATTGACAGTCGGGTGGTCGATGATCCCAACAGCGAGGTCCGGCGCATCCTCCAGTCATGAGCGTCGCCTTCACCAAAGAGCAAGACGCCGAAGCGGCGGCGGCGGATCTGCCTGACCGACCGATTTCCGCTCACCCCAATCTGGTCACCCCCGAAGGGCTGGCGGCGCTGGATGAGGCTCTGAAGTCGGCGCGCTCCGCCTACGCCGCCGCCCTCGCCAGCGACGATGTCCAGGCCGATCGAACCCCCATGGCCAGGGCCGTGCGCGATCTGCGCTACTACGCGGCGCGCCGCGCCAGCGCGCAGCTCGCCCCCTCCGGGAAGCCAGCCGACGTGGCGCGATTCGGCTCCCACGTAACCTTCGATCGGCCGGATGGACGGCGCCAATCGTTCCGCATCGTCGGCGAGGACGAGGCCGACCCCGCCCGAGGCGCCATTTCATATGTCTCGCCTCTGGCCCAAGCTCTTCTTGGCAAGGCGGTCGGCGACACCGCCCAGGTCGCCGGCGATGAGATCGAGATTGTCGGCGTCGTTTGAACGGCGTTTCTCGATTCTCTGGGTCATAGGCGCCTTTTGAACCAATCGCGCCGTCAAGGGTTACCCAGCACATCACGCCCACGCTTGATGCCCGCTACGGGCGATCGGCGCAATTTCGCGTCACCCTAGGAGAAGTTTTGTGAAAATCATTCTTGCGGGCGCGCTCGCCCTTTCGATGATCGCCGCCGGCGCCGCCAGCGCCCAACCCTATGATCAGCGCCAGGATCGCCATGACAATTATGGACGCCATGGCCATCAGAGCTGTTCCTGGAGACATCACCACCGCGAATGTCGCTGGACGCGCTAGTCAAAGATGAGGGCCGTTCCCCATGGGGCGGCCCTCGTTTGCGTTCCTGTTGGGGTGAAACACCGCCTGACCAGGATCGCAGACTGCAATCATAAGGAGACTGCCATGCGTCTGATCATCGCCATCGCCGCGGCCGGCCTCGCCCTGACCGCCTGCTCAAAGGCCGCCAATACCGAAGCAGCGGCCGCCGGCGACAACGCCGCCGCGGCGGCCGATCACGCCGGAGCCGCCACCGAGGCGGCTGCCAAGGACGCTGGCAGGGCGACCCAGAGCGCCGCCGCCGACGCCGACGTCGCGGTGGACAGGGCCGCCGACAGCACGCGCTCGGCCGCCGACACCGCCGCCCGCAAGGCCAAGGCCGCCGCCGACGCCGCGGCACGCACCCACTAGGTCGCACCGACGGGGCGCGACATCGGTTGCGGCGGACGAACCTCCTGCTAGTCATGCGGGCATGAGAATCGTCCCCGCCATCGCCCTCTCCCTCTCCCTCGCCGCGGCGGCGTTCGCCTCTTCCGTGACCGCATCTGAGCCGCTGACCCCCGAGCGGGTGTTCGCCAGCCCCGCCTTGTCAGGGCCCGTCGCCCGGGGCGTGGAAGTATCGCCGGACGGCCGCATCGTCACCTGGCTGAAGCCCGAACCCGCCAATCAGTATAAGCTGGACCTGTGGGCGGCGGCGGTGGAGGGGGGCCCGGCGCGCTTGCTGGTGTCCGGTGAGGCCGTCGAACCTGCCGGTCTGACCCTGAGCGAGGCCGAGAAAGGCCGCCGTGAGCGCCAGCGGCTAGCAGCGGTCTCGGGGGTGGTGACCTACCGCTGGGACGAGCTCGGTAAGCGGCTGCTGATCACCGCCGGGGGCTTGCTCTACAGCGTCGATGCGCAAACCGGCGAGATATCGAAACTCGACACCGCGGGGCCCGGCGCGATCGACGCCAAGGTTTCGCCGCTTGGCCGCTACGCGAGCTTCGTGCGCGACCAGAACCTCTATGTGATCGACTTTGCCCACGGCCCGCCACGGGCGATCACCACCCAGGGCGCCGGACCGCTGAGCTACGGCGTCGCCGAGTTCGTCGCCCAGGAGGAAATGGACCGCTTCACCGGCTATTGGTGGGCGCCCAACGACTCGGCCATCGCCTATGCGCGGATCGACGAAAGCTCCGTCGAGGTCGTCCAGCGGCTGGAGATCGGCGTGGACGGGGCCAGGATCACGCCGCAACATTATCCTCGCGCCGGCACGCCCAATGTCCTGGTCAGCCTCTATGTGCACGGCCTGGAGCCTGGCGCGAAAGCGGTGAAGGTCGATCTGGGCGCCAATCCCGATATCTATCTGGCCCGAGTATATTGGTCGGCCGATGGGCGCGATCTCTACGTCGAGCGGGAGAGCCGCGACCAGCAAACGCTTGACCTGCTGCGCGTCGATCCGGCCACGGGCGCGTCGCGGGTGATCCTCAGCGAACACCAGACACCCTGGATCGACCTGAACGACGACTTCCACGCCCTGAAGAACGGCGACTTTATCTGGGGCTCGCAACGCACAGGAGCCAACCAGCTCTACCTCTATCACCGCGACGGGACGTTGGCCGCGGCCATCACCAACGGTAACGCGCCGGTGGCGGGGGCGGCATCCGGCGCGGGCGCGCACGCCCCCGGAGTGGCGGGCGTCGATGAGGATCGGGGATTGGTCTATTTCATGGCGTCTCTGGAAACGCCGATCGAGCGCCAACTTTATGTGGTCTCCTATCGCACACCGGGGACGCCGGCGCCGGTGACCCGGAGTCATGGCTGGTGGACGGCGGTCATGCCCAAATCGGCGACCGTGTTTGTCGGCGACTATTCCGATCCGGCCACGCCGCCGCAAAGCGCGCTCTATGACCTGAACGGCCGGCGCCTGCGCTGGATCGAAGAAAATGCGCTGGGCGGCGCTCATCCCTTCTATTCCTACGCCCGGCGCTATCCGCCGGCGGAGTTCGGCGTCTTGAAGGCGGCCGACGGCCGGGAGCTGCACTATATCTTGCAAAAGCCGGTGGGCTTCGATCCGGCGCGCCGTTACCCGGTCATAGTGGAGGTCTACGGCGGCCCCGGCGCGCAGTCGGTGACGCGAAGCTGGCGCGGCGTCAGCGAGAAACTCTATCTCGAGGCTGGCTACATTCTCTTCCAGCTCGACAATCGCGGGTCGGCCAACCGGGATCTGGCCTTCGAGAGCGCCATTGCAGGCCGATTGGGCTTTGTCGAAGTGGACGACCAGGTGGCCGGACTGGATTGGCTGCGCTCCCTGCCCTTTGTGCGGGCGGACGCCATTGGGGTGAGCGGCTGGTCCTACGGCGGCTACATGACCCTGCGCATGCTCACCGATCCGCGCACCCGCCTGCGGGCCGGGGCGGCCGGCGCGCCGCCCACCGACTGGCGGCAGTACGACACTCACTACACCGAGCGCTACATGGGAATGCCTCAGGCGAACGGCGCCGCCTATGACGCCTCGGCGGTCATCCCGCGCCTGAGAGCGTTGTCGGGCCGGCTACTGCTGATGCAGGGCATGGCCGACGACAATGTGCAGTTCTCCAACTCGATCGCGGTGATGGCGGCGCTGCAGGCGCAGGGGACGACCTTCGACCTGATGGTCTACCCGGGCCAGAGGCATGGAGTTCAGGGCGAGACGCGCCAATTGCAACTTTGGCGGACGCTGCTGCAATTCTTCGACCGGGAACTTTCCCCCGCGCCGGGCCGCCCAGGGACGGCGCCGTGAAGGCCTGGCGCGACCGCCGCCCGCGCCTGACGGGGGATCTGGCGCCTTGAGCATCGAAGCCGGCGCTTCGCCGATGAGGACCGTGGCGGTGGTCGGCGGCGGCCTCAGCGGCGCCCTCTTCGCTCTGAAGCTCACCCGCGCGCGACCNNGGCGCCTGCGCGCCTGGGGATCTGCTCAATGTTCCGGTCAGTCGGATGGAGGTGGGATTGCAGCCGGCCTTCGGCGACTGGCTCGGAGCCAATCTCGCGGCGCGGGCCGCCTTGACCACCGCGCTCGAGGAGAGCGGCGGCGATATTCGCGCGGCCTTTGCGCCCAGGCGCCTGTTTGGCGACTATCTGCAGGAGCAGGTGGCGGGAGTCCTGACTACCGGTCCGGGCTCGGGCCCGGGCCTGGCCTCGGTGCGCGGTGAAGTCGTTCGCCTGCTACCAGAGCCAAGGCGGGGCGTGCTGCTCGGCGACGGACGCGCGATCGAGGCCGACATGGTTGTCCTGGCCACGGGCAACATGGCGCCCCAGACGCCCGAATGTCCCGACCCTTGGCTTTATGACAGCCGCTTCTTCGTCCCCGATCCCTGGTCGGCCGACGCCTTCGAAGCGCTTTCGCCGGGGGATCCCGTGCTGCTGATCGGCGCCGGCCTGACCATGGTCGATATCGCCCTGAAGCTCGCCGCCGCCGGCGGCGGACCGATGCTGGCCATCTCGCGCCGGGGTCTTTCCCCTCAGGTCCACGTCGCCGGCGGCAGTTGGGCGCCGTTCCTGGAGGACGCACTGCCAGCCTCGCCGCGCCGGCTCGCCCGCCTGGTGCGCGCCCAGGTCGAGGCGGCCCGGACGCAGGGCGTTCCATGGCAAAGGGTGTTCGACGCCGCCCGACCCGCCGTCCCCGCGGTCTGGCGCGCCTGGACGACTCCCCAGAAGCGCCAGTTTCTTCGCCACCTGCGCACGCGCTGGGACGTTCACCGCCATCGCATGGCGCCGCGCATCGGCGCCGCGCTCGATGCCTTGATCGGCGGCGGCCGGTTGGAAATCAGCGCCGCTCGCGTGAGGAGCTATCGTTGGGCCACGCAAGACGGCGCCGATCGCGTGGAGGTCACCCTCGCCAAGCGCGGGGGTGGCGAGCGCCGCTTCTCAGCGGCCGCGGTGATCAACTGCACCGGACCGCGCCGCGACCTCGGCCGCTTGGCGACGCCCCTGTTGGCCGACCTGCGCGAGCGCGGGCTCGCCACACCCGACGTTCTGGGCTTGGGCCTGGAGACCGAAAACGGCGCCCTGCTCGACGCCGTCAGGCGGCCGTCCGACTGGCTCTTCGCCTTGGGAACCCTCACCTGCCCCAGCTGGTGGGAGATCACGGCGGTTCCCGAGATCAACGTGCAGATCGACAACCTGGTCGGAGAACTTGCCCAGGCCGGCGTCCCTCGCCCTTCACACCGCTTGCTCTCGCCCGAGGATTTCCTGGATCTGGGCGCGGGGATTTGACCAAAGGGGGCAAAAACGAAAATGGCTCCCCCTTGAAAGGAGCCCATGTCGTCGGAGCCTTGGGTGCGGGGACAGGATTTGAACCTGTGACCTTCAGGTTATGAGCCTGACGAGCTACCGGGCTGCTCCACCCCGCGTCAAAGACTACAACGCCGACGCGCGCGGCGCCGGCGAAGGGCTTTCGTGATGAAGGGTCGGAATAAACCGTCTGAAACACATCCTCTTGGTAGACCTGGCGACGACCTACTC
>PMOM01000172.1 GCA_003161535.1 Caulobacteraceae bacterium
GTCTACGCCAACGGCCGCATCAGCTTTCTGGTCGATCTGCCGCCCGGGGCGACTTGGCACGGTTGCCTGCTCTACGAGATTGGCGACGGGACCACGGTGGACAAGGCCCCCACCGACTGCATCGCGCATCTGGGCGAGAGCAAGACCGGCCGCAGGCTCAACGAGTGGCGAGGCGCGGCGCTCAAGTTGGAAACCAGCAACGAGCAATACTATCAATTCTATCGCCAGTCGGTGGAGGACATGGCGGCCCTGCGCCTGCCGCTGGAAGGCACCGATCACCTCGAATTCGTTCCGGCCGGAGGCGTGCCGTGGTTCGTCGCCCTGTTCGGCCGCGACAGCCTGATCGTCTCNNGGCAAGATCATGCACGAACTGCGCCGCGGGGAACTGGCGCACTTCAAGCTTATTCCGCACACGCCCTATTACGGCACCGCCGACGCCACCATTCTTTACCTCATCGTCCTGCACAACGCCTGGCGCTGCACGGGCGACGCCGAGCTGCTGGCGCAGTTCATGCCGGCGGCGGAAAAGTGCCTGGCCTGGATCGACAAATACGGCGACCGCGATGGCGACGGATTCCAGGAGTACCAGACGCGCTCGAGCGCCGGCTACGAGAACATGGGCTGGAAGGATTCGGGCGAGGCCCTGGTCTATCCCGACGGGACTTTGGTCAAGGGCCCCAAGGCCCTCGTCGAACTGCAGGGCTATGTCTATGACGCGTGGCTGCGCATGGCGCAGATCTTCGACGCCCTGGGCAAGCCGGCGCGCGCCCGTTCCCTGCGCCGCAAGGCCAAGGCCCTCTTCGAGCGCTTCAACAAGGCCTTCTGGGACGAGAAGTCGGGGTTCTACGCCTTCTGCCTCGACGGCGAGAAAAAGCCGGTGCTCAGCGTCGCCTCCAACCCCGGCCATCTGTTGTGGTCGGGCATCGTGCCCCCCGATCGCGCCGCCAAGGTCGTCAAGCGGCTGATGAAACCGGACATGTGGAGCGGCTGGGGAATTCGCACGCTGTCGGCCGACCATCCGGCCTACAACCCCCATTCCTATCAGAACGGCGCGGTGTGGCCGCACGACAACGCCCTGATCGCCCTGGGATTCCGGCGCTACGGTTTCGCCGATGAGGCCGCCGCCGTCGCCCGCGACATCAGCGGCTCGGCGGGCTATTTCACGTTGCACCAGATGCCCGAACTCTATTCGGGCCTGCAGCGCGACCCCACCAATTTTCCGGTCCAGTACCTTGGCGCCAACGTACCCCAGGCGTGGGCGGCCGGCTCGTGCTTCTCGTTCCTGCAGATGTGTGTAGGCTTCCAGCCCGACGCCCCAGCAGGCAAGCTCTATATCGATCCCCATCTGCCCGATTGGGTGATCGACCTGACGGTCAGGGACCTGAGCGTCGGCGACCAGATGTTCGACATACATATCTGGCGCGACGGCGAGGCGACCCGCTGGGACGTGGAAAAAGGCGACGCCGCCAAGGTCAACCAGCGAAGCTACGCCACCGGCCCGGATCGGTGGGTGTAGGCCGCGCCGATGACCGCCTGGCCGACCATTCCACGCCGCATCCTTCTTCGCCTGGCCGGCGCGGGACTTCTGGGCGCGCCTCTCGCCGCGCCCCTGGCGGCCCGGGCCGAAAGCGAGGGCGGGGCGACCCCGCCCGTCGCCATTCCGACGCCCGCCATATGGTCCGAGTTCTTCAAGGGCCAGCGCGTCTGGGCCTATGTCGACCGCGACAGTCTCGCGCCGGGCGAGCCGCTGAACGTGATGATGGCCGCCGGCCCCGGTCAGCCGAGCCGCCGGGTGCGCCTGGAGGTGTTTCGTATCGGCGCGGCGGCTCCAACGCCGATCTGGCAAAGCGATTTTGTGCAGGTGGGCTATCGCGGCGCCACCGCCTCGGCCGCGGCGATCGGTCCGGGCTGGCCCCCCGCCATCGCCGACATCGATACCCGCGCCTGGCCTCCCGGCTGCTATTTCGCAGATGTGGTGGAGCAGACCACGGCGACCCGCGATGTGCGCGCGGCGTCCTGGATCGTCACCAATCCCAAACGCTCCGGCGCGGTGCTCGCGCGCCTGGGGACCAACACCTACCAGGCCTACAATCCCTGGGGCGGCCACAGCCTGTATCCCAACGGTGACGACGAGGCGCGGGGCCTGATGGTCTCCTTCGACCGGCCAACTCCGCCGAGCTTTTTCGAGTACGACGCCTATCTGGTCGCCTGGCTGGAGGCATTGGCGCCCAGCATCGGCGGGGTTGACTACGCCGGCAATTTTGACGTCCACGCCGACCCCACTCTGATCGAGCGCTACCGCCTGGTGATCACCGGATCGCACGATGAATATTGGAGCGGTGAGGAGTTCGACGCCTTCCAGCGCCGCNNCAGGTGCGCTACGGCGATCTCAACCGCGCCCCGGGCGGGATCGAGCGCGGCCGCCAGCTGGTCTGCTTCAAGACCGCCTTCGATCCGATCATCAAGCGCGCCGGCAAGCTCGATCCGCGGCGCCTGACGACCAACGACTTTCGCGCCGACGCGCGGCGTCCGGAGACCATGCTCATCGGCGGCGCTTACCAGAGCTGGTTCGAGCCGGCCAGCGCCCAGCGCCCGGCCTATAGGGTCGCCGACAACACTCTGCCGTTCTTCGCCGGAACCGGCTGGAAGGTAGGCGACACGGCGGCCGAGGTGGTGGGTTATGAGTGGGACAACCGCGATCCGGCCGGCGATGGGCTCAGATTGTGGGACGCGACGCGTTCGATCAATCCGGCCCTGGATCCCGCCGCCGTCAAAGTGCTCTTTCGCGGCGAGGCGATGGACGCCGATGGCAAGCCCGGCGTCGCCGAAGCGACCTATTTCCAGTCGCCGGCCGGCGCCAAGGTGTTCAACGCCGGAACGGTGCGCTGGGCTTGGGGTTTGGGCAAGGAAGGTTTCGTCACGGCGGCGTTCGTGAAGTTCAATGAGAACCTCGTTCGCGCCCTGAGCGCCCGGGGCTGAGGCCCAAGCGATGTATGGAGGCATTGCGTAACATGTTCAAATTGCTCACCGCCGTGACGGCCGCCGGCGTCCTGGCGGTCGCGGGCGTCGCCCAGGCCGGGGAAGTGTTCGTCGGCGCGTATGGCCATGACGTCAACCTCGGCATCACCGTCTGCTGCTTCGAACACGGCCAGGATGTCGAGCTGGGCGCCCGGACCGCGCCGCTCCTGAAATTGGGCCGGTTCGGCGACATTCGCCTTTACGGTCTTGGATCGATCAATACCGCCGGGGGCGTCGATTTCGCGTCCGCGGGGGCGGCGTGGCGCAAGTCCATCGGGCGCCGTTTCTATTTGCAGGCGGGCCTCGGCGGCGCGATCCAGAACGGCGACGCCGATCAGTTCCAGCGCCGCCCCGACCATCTTGACCTGGGCTCCCGCTGGCTCTTCGAGCCGGAGGCCACCCTGGGCTACGTCTGGTCACGCCGCTGGGCGACGGAGCTTTCCTATGTCCATCTCAGCCACGCCCAACTGGCCGGTCCGCAAAACCCCGGCATGGATGATGTGGGCGTACGCCTGGTCTATCGCTTCGGGAGCTAGGCGCTGGCCGTGTCGTGGGCGCGCGAGCGCCACAGCGGGCGGCCCGCGCCGGGCTTGGTGCTTGACCCCGGCGCCTGCGCGCCCAGCCGGCGGTCGATGGCCGCGACGATCAGCTTGGCGGACCATTTGTGCATGGTGAGCAGGTCGGAGGCGGCCGGCCCTGCCAGGGGAATGGCGGTGATCAGGGTGCGTCCGCCCATCAGCGCCGCCGCCAGCAGCAAGGTGGATACCGGAACCCGGGCGCGAACCCCTTGGGTCAGCAGGTAGGCGGCGGCCGCGCCGCTGTAGATCTCGCCGATGCCCGGTATCCAGCTGAGCACACCATCCAGGCCCAGGCTGAAGGGGCCAAGACGCACGATGTTGTCCGATAGGCGGCCCATGCGATCGACGCCTTTGCGGATCGCCAGCAGATCGGGTTCACGGGACATTTTGCACAACTCCTTGGGCGCGGCGCCAGCCAAAGGCGCCTAGTCGGTTCATCCAGACGTGGTTGGCCAACGCCCGGTTCGCCAAGGGGTTGCGCGCGGCGGGCCCCTTGAGTTCGCGAGCCGCTGAATGTCCAATGACCTTCACCACCAAGGGGCGATGCATGCGACTGGAACCTTTCGACTTCTCGGGCCAGGGCGAGACCCTGATGGCGGTCGTCCTGGGCGCCTTGCTGGCGACCTTGAGCGGGATCGCCGCCACCCAGATCGAAGCGCACTTCAAGCGTCGCGAGCGGCAGCGTGACGCGGCGCTGCTGTTTGGCGAGTTGCTGTCGACCGTGCAGATCCTGCTTCTCAACGCCGACGCCGCGCGAGGCCGGGGCGATCCTTACGGGCCGGTGACCATGCGCAGCTTGCATGCCGCGCGCCGCGAACTGGACATCTACGACCGCAATCGCGAGAGGCTCTACGATATCCGCGACGCCGCCCTGCGGGTGAAAATCCACGCCGTGGCCGTGCGGATCGCCATGCCGCTGGACGGCATCATCGACGCCAGTGCCGATCTCGCGGCGAGACCCGACGATGCCGGCCTGGAGCCGTTGCGCCGGGTGCGCGGGCAGGGGTTCGACTACCTGATCGGGCTGGGCGCGGAAGTCGCGCCCGTCGTCGCCGATCTTGGACGCCTCGCCCGCCATTCCTTTACCGCCTATGGGCCGGGCGCCGCCGTCACGGCGCGGACCGCGACCAGTCCGCCGTAGGCGCGGCGGCTAAGTCAGGGGGCGAAGCTGCTCCTGGCTCTGACTCGCGTTCGTGCTGGGCCACCACGTCCTCCCTGGTCGATCGGCCAGGGCGCTGGTGATATCGATGAATCGCCCGAGACGGATCGACGCGAAAAGTCATCCAGACAAAAAAGAATCGGCGGAGATATTGAAACAATCGCCCGCGGCGAACACATTACAGTGTCGCCGCGGGGATTCCCCCCCATTCTCGCGGCTTGACTGGCCCGGTGGGGTGACTATCTCGCCGGGCCACTTTTTTCCAAGCCCGCTTCCCGCGCAAGTGCGGTCGTGCGCCATCGCCCACTCGGTGGGCGAGCGTGTCGCAAAAGTCACATGAGGACCTGGCGCTTGGAACCGGGACGCCGAGGCTCTATCCTTGGCGCACACAGGGCGGCCGCACGCCCCCAGATCAGGGTCGAGGGGCCGACCCGTTCCCAAACTCATCCCGGGCAAGAGACCTGGAGGCGCGCCCCCAAAGAGCGCCCAGGCGTCCCCGTCGCGAGGAGCGCTTCATGACCAAGGAAACCCCCGTTGCCCTCATTGTCGGCGCGTCGCGCGGCATTGGCCTGGGCTTGGTGCGCGAGTTCGCCGCCCGCGGCTGGCGGGTCGTCGGCACCGTGCGGGCGCTGGCCGGCGCGACCGCTCTCAGAGCACTTGCCGAGAAATTCGGCCGCAAGGTGGTCACCATCGAAGTCGTCGATATCGCCGACTTCGCCTCCACTGAGGCTCTGCGCGGGAGCCTGGAGGGCCAGATCTTCGATGTGGTGGTGGTCAACGCCGGCGTTTCAGGTCCCACCGACAAGAACCCGCG
>PMOM01000010.1 GCA_003161535.1 Caulobacteraceae bacterium
GTGATCGGAGTCGCCATCGCCTTCGCGCTCAGCCATCGCGCCGCCAACCGCGACGAACGCATCCAGGTGACCGCCGCCGAGGTGCGGGTGATGCTGAGGACCGGCAAGGGCGACGCCAGGACGGTGTGGGTCTCGCCCACCGCTTTCACCCGGGTCGCCTTGATCGGCGACGCCGGCGACGCCGGCGATCTTCAGCTTTGCCTTTCCGACCGCGAATTGCCGGTGGCGCGCGCGCTGAGCCGTCCCGAGCGACTGGCCTTCGCCCAGGCCCTCGATCAGGCGATCATGCGGGCGCGGACCGGTCGGCTGGGCGTGTGAAGCGACCTTCCTTCAAGCCGCGACCACCGCGTCCGCCTCGACCTTGACCGGCCAGGGCGTCAGCCGGCGCCCGGTGCAGGGTCCCGCCACGCACAGGCCGTCCTCGGCCCGAAACAGCGCCCCATGGTTGGAGCAGAGGATGAGGTCGCCCGCGCCGGTGAGATAGCGCCCCGGGAGCAGCGCCAACGGCATGCCGGCGTGCGGGCAATGGTCGACAAAGCCATGCACGCCCGCGCCTCGGCGCACGACAAATCCCAAGAAGAGGCTGTCCCCGCGTCGAAAGGAGAAACCCCGCGCTCCCGGATCGGCCAGGTCAGCCAGGGCGCAGAGGCGGGTTCCAGAAAGCGGCTGGGCGGGATTGTCGCTCAAGGCGCCGGAAAGGTCTGTTTCCAGGCGCGGATCTCCACCCACCGGAAGAGGCCCGCCAATGTGTAGGGGTCGGCGGCGTTGAAGGCGCGCACCGCTTCGATGTCCGGCGCTTCCACCAGGATCATCGAGCCGGTCATCTCGCCGGCTTCGTCGAGGAACGGACCGCCCATGCGGATGAAGCCCTCTGGCATGCCGCGCGCATAGGCGAAATGCGCCTCGCGGGTGGCCAGGCGCAGGGCCAGGGAGTCGGGTTTGTCGATGCAGATCAGAACGAAACTGGCCACGGACGTTTTTCCTTCTTTCAAGCCTCCGCCCGCAAGGGCCGGGCGAGCAGGGCGGTGATGGCGGGGCCGACCTCGGTCACGCCCGCCAGGATGTCGCGCACCGCTGAAGATATGGGAGTCTCCACGCCCAGACGCTCCGCCAAGGCCACCACGGCGGGCGCCGAAGCGACGCCCTCGGCCACCGAGCGCTTGTCGGCCAAGGCCTGGCTCAGGCTCTCGCCGCGCCCCAGCGCCAGGCCGACGCTCATGTTGCGCGACTGCGGGCTTGAGCAGGTGAGCACCAGATCGCCCAGGCCGCACAGGCCCGCCACCGTTTCGGCCTCGCCGCCAAGCGCCACGGCCAGGCGGGTGAGCTCGGCGAATCCGCGGGTAATCAGGGCGGCGTGGGCGCTGCGCCCCAGGCCTCGGCCCTCGACGATGCCGCAGGCGATGGCCAGAACGTTTTTCACCGCCCCGCCGGCCTCGGCGCCGATCATGTCGTCCGAAACGTAAGGGCGGAACGTCGGCCCGGCGATGGCCTCCGCGATGCGGCGGGCGAGGGCCAGATCGCTCGCCGCCAGGGTGACCGCGGTGGGCAGGCCCCGCGCCACCTCACCGGCGAAGCTGGGGCCGGAGAGCACGGCGGGCGCGGCGGCGGGCAGGGTCTCGGCGAGCACCTGGGTCATCAGCTTCAGGGACGAGGCCTCGAAGCCCTTGGCGCACAGGACCACCGGCGCGCCCGCCCGGGCGTGCGGCGCGAAGGCGGCCAAGCTGGCGCGCAGATGCTGTGCGGGGGCGACGGCGAGAACCAGATCGGCGTCGGCCAGGTCGGCGGGATCGCCGGTGGCGCGGATGGCGGCGTCCAGCGCCACGCCCGGCAGGAACAATGGATTTTCGTGGTCGGCGTTGATCGCCGCAACCACTTCGGGCTCCCGCGCCCACAGGGTGACCGCCACGCCGGCCCGAGCGCACACCTGGGCCAGGGCCGTTCCCCAGGCGCCGCCGCCGATGATCCCGGCGCGTTTCATGCCTCGCCCTTCATGCCCCATCCTTCATGCTTTTGCCCCCTTACGGCCGGCCACGTGGGTGGGATGCAGCCTGGCGGCCGCCTCGTCCAGGGGCCAGCGCGGCCGGGCCACCGCGTCCAGGCCGTCGGTCAGGCCCGCCGCCAGGCGCTCGGCGCCGGCCAGGGCGATCATGGCGGCGTTGTCGGTGCAATAGGCCAGCGGCGGGGCGGCGAAGCTGAAGCCCTCGGCCGTGGCCAGGGCCTCCAGAGCGCGGCGCACGGCGGCGTTGGCGGCCACGCCGCCGGCGACCACCAGGCGCAAGGGCGCGCCGGCGTGGGCGCGGGCATAGGTCTTCATGGCCGCGGCGGTGCGCTCGCAAAGCTGACGGGCGATGGCGGCCTGCACGGCGGCGGCCAGATCGCGGCGGTCGGCTTGGGTCGTCAGGCCGGCGGCCAGGCGGGCGGCGGCAGTCTTCAGGCCGGAGAAGGAAAAATCGCAGCCCTCCCGCCCGGCCAGGGCGCGGGGCAGGGCGAAACGGGTCGCGTCGCCGCCCTCGGCGAGCCGCTCGAGAGCCGGACCGGCGGGATAGGCCAGGCCCAGGGCGCCGCCGATCTTATCGAAGGCCTCGCCGGCGGCGTCGTCGATGGTTGTGCCGAGCCGTCGGCAGGCGCCGATGCCGGCCACCTCCAGAAGCTGGCAATGGCCCCCCGAGACCAGCAGCAGCAGGAAGGGATAGGGCGCGTCGGCGGTGAGGCGGGCCGAAACGGCGTGGCCTTCCAGATGGTTGACCGCGATCAGCGGCCGGCCCAGCGCCAGGGCCATGGCCTTGCCGAACGACAGTCCCACCATCACCCCGCCCACCAGGCCCGGACCCGCCGTGGCGGCGATGGCGCTCAGCTGCGCCACCGTGACGCCGGCGTCGGCCAAGGCGCGGCCGACCACGCCGTCGATGGTCTCCACATGCGCCCGCGCGGCGATCTCGGGCACCACGCCGCCGAACGGCGCGTGATCGGCAATCTGGCTAAGCACCACGCTGGAGAGCACCTCCACCGACCCCCGCGCCCCCAGCCGCACCACCGCCGCCGCCGTCTCATCGCAGCTGGTTTCGATGCCAAGAACGGTGAGGGGGTGGGTGGGGGTCATCGAAGTTGCCGGGCGAGGCGGCGTGGGGTAGCCGTCTTGTCATGACCAGGCAACCCATTCGCATCGGCACGCGAAAATCGAAGCTGGCCTTGGTCCAGGCCGAGCAGGTGCGCGCGGCCATCGCCGGCGCCCTGGGCGACGAGGCGGCGGCGGCGCTCGTCCACATCACCACCTCCGGCGATCGCATCGTCGACCGCCTGCTTACCAACATCGGCGGCAAGGGCCTGTTCACCAAGGAAATCGAGGAGGCCCTGCTCGACGGCCGCATCGATTGCGCCATCCACTCCTTGAAGGACATGCCGGCGGAAGGCCCCGCGGGCCTGGTGATCGCCGCCATCCCCCAACGCGAGGATCCCCGCGATGCGTTTCTGAGCGCGAATTTCGCCGATCTTGCCGCCCTGCCGGCCGGAGCGCGGCTCGGCACCGCCAGCCTGCGCCGCGCCGCCCAGGCTCTGCATCGCCGGCCGGACATCGCCATCATCCCCCTGCGCGGCAATGTCGACAGCCGCCTGGCGAAGCTCGATCGCGGCGAGGCCGAGGCGATCATCCTGGCTATGGCCGGGCTCAACCGGCTGGGCCTGGGGCATCTGGCCCGCGCCCTGATCGACCCCATCGAGGCGCCGCCCGCTCCCGGCCAGGGAGCCCTGGCCATCCAGACGCGCGACCAAGATGTCGCGGCGCCCTGGCTCGCCGGCCTCAAGCACCGGCCCACCACTCTGGCGGCGGCGGCCGAGCGCGGCGCTCTAGCTGCCCTGGAAGGCTCCTGCCGCACGGCCATCGGCGCCTACGCGCAAGTCGAAGGCGATACCCTGCGCCTGGTGGTCGAGGCCCTGACCCCGGGCGGCGAGCGGCGTTTCCGCCGCCAGGGCGAGGCCGATGTGGGCGGCGCGGACGGCGAAGCGGCGGCGCGGGCGCTGGGCTTGCGGCTGGGCGCGGAGGTCGGCGTCGAGGGCGGCGCGGCTCTGACGCGGGAAACTTCCTAAAGCCATGACGCTGGTGTGGGTCACCCGAGCCCTGCCCGGCGCCGAGCGTACGGCCGAGCGTGTGGAGGCCTTGGGCTTGCGGGCGGTGATCGCGCCTCTGATCCAGGTGCGGATGTTGAGCGCGGACCCCATCGACCTGACGGGCGTGGCGGCCCTCGCCTTCACCAGCGCCAACGGCGTCGCCGCCTTCGCCGAACGCACTTTCGAACGAAGCCTGTCGGTGTTCGCGGTGGGCGACGCCACCGAGGCGGCGGCGCGGGCGGCGGGATTTTCCAGCGTGCGGTCGGCGGGGGGCGATGTGGCGGCGCTGGTCGAGGCGATCGCGCCGTTCAAGGGCGAGTTCAAGGGCGTCGTCCTGCACCCGGCCGCCGCCCAGCCGGCGGGCGACCTCGTGGCGGCCTTGGCGTCGCGGGGCGTCGAGGCGCGGGCGATCACGGTCTATGAGACCCGCCCGGCGAAGCTCCGGCCAGACATTTTGGCCATGATCCCGCGCATGGATGTCGCGCTCCTGCATTCGCCCAGGGCCGCGGGCGTCCTGGCGCGGCTGTTGCGCCGCCGGCCCGCCGCCGGCCTGATCGCCCTGTGCCTTTCGCCGGCCGTGGCGGCGTCGCTGGCCGCCGCCGGTCTCGCCCGCGTCCAGGCCGCGCCTTTGCCGAGCGAGGAAGCGCTGCTACATTTGCTGTCGGACCTGCGGGGCGGCGCCTAAAGCGATTGCGCGGCGCCGCGTCGTGGGGCACGAAAGACGCGTCATGACCGCTCTGCCCGATCCCGCCGAGCTCGCCCCCACGCGGGATCCGGCCGCCTATGGCCGCCGGCCCCTGCTGAGCGGCGGATTCTGGGTGATGATGGGCTTCTGCGCCCTGTGCCTGGCGGCGGCGGTGGCTATCGTCGCCCTCGGCCCACGCCTGCTGAGCCCGAGGCGCGTCGCCGCTTTCGCGCCGGCGCAAGCCGCGGCGCCCGCCGTCGCCTACGCCCCATCACCCTCGCCGATCGCCTCGCCCACTGACGCAGGCGCTCCCGGCCAGGTCGCCGCGCTGGGCGATCGCGTCGCGCGCCTGGAATCGGGCCAGGCGCGCGCCCTGGACGCCGCCGCCGAGGCGCTCGCCGCCGCCACCCTGGGCGACGCCGCCGCCCAGCCGCGCCCCTTCGCCTCGCAGTTGGCCGCCTTCCAGCGGGTTCTGCCCGCCTCGCCCGACGCCCTGGCTCTGGAGCCCCTGGCCGGCCAAGGCGCGCCCACTCGCGCCGCCCTGGCCGCCGATCTTTCCGACCTCGCCGCCCGCGTCTCGGTGGCCTCGCGGGCGCCGGGCAACGCGGCCGGGATCATGGCCCAGATCACCTACGCCATCTCCCGCGTCGTCAATGTGCGTCGCCTGGATGCCGGCGGGACCGGGGCCGACGCCACTCTGGTCCGAGCCCAGCGCCGGGCCGTCGACGGCGATATCGAAGGCGCCCTGGCTAGCCTCGACGCTCTGTCGCCAGCCGCCGGCGCGCCGCTGCAAACCTGGCGGGAAAAGGCCCTGCGCCGCATCGCCATCGACGGCCACATCGCCGGCCTGCGCGCCCAGGCGGTGGCCGATCTGACCGCCGCCCGCGCCGGCCCCTCTGGAGCGTCCCGGCCATGATCGGCGCCGCCCGATGATCCGCATCGCCCTGGCGCTGTTCGTCGTTTCGCTACTGATCGTGGTGGCCATTTCCCTGCAGGGAGATCCCGGCGCCGCCAGCCTGACCTGGCTCGGCTGGCAGGTGAACACCACCGCGGCGGCCGCCGTCCTGCTCATCGGTCTTCTGGCCCTGGCCGCCACCATCTTCTGGCGCGTCCTGGTGTGGATTCTGGAATCGCCGACAAGAGCCGCCCGCGCCCGGGCCGAAAGTCGCCGCCGCCAGGGCCGCGAAACACTCACCCGCGGCTTTTTGGCCGCCGCCGCCGGCGACGGGGCCGAAGCGCGCCGCCTGGCCGGCAAGGCCGCCGAGCTTGACGATGAAACGCCCCAGCTGGTGCGCATCCTGGCCGCCCAGGCGGCCGAGGCCGGCGCCGATCATGCCGCGGCCCGCGCCGCCTATGACGCCATGCTGGGCTTTCCCGACATGCGCCTGGCCGCCCGTCGCGGCCTGATGCAGACCGCCCTGGCCCAGGGCGACAAGCCAGGAGCCCTCAACCACGCCGCCGCCGCCTATGATCTGGCGGTCACCGCGCCCTGGGCCTGGCGCGCCCTGCTGGAGGCGCGGCTGGAGGCCGCCGACTGGTCCGGGGCCCTGGCGCTCACCCAAAGCGCGGTGGAGCGCAGGATCGTCTCGCCGCTGATCGCCGATCGCGCCCGCGCCGCCCTGCAGGCCGCCAGCGCCGCCGGTCTGGAGGCCGGGGCCGGCAAGGCCCCCGAGAGGGCCCTGGAACTCGCCCAGGCCGCCGCCCGGGCGCGGCCCGATTTCACCCCCGCCGTGGTCATCGTCGCCCGCCTGCTGGCCGCCGACGGCCGTGGCCCGCGCGCCGCTCCCTTGATCGAGGCGGCCTGGAAGACGCGGCCGCATCCGGCCCTGTGGCTGGCCTGGCGCGACCTGCGCACCGACGAGACCCCGCGCGAGCGCGCCGCCCGCCTGGCCGCCCTGGCCGCCCTCAATCCTCAGGCGCGCGAGAGCCGCATCCTGAGCGTCGAACAGGCCCTCGTCGCCGGCGACCCCGACGCCGCCAGGGCCGCCGCCGCCCACCTGGAAGACGAGGCCACCACCCAGCGCCTGGCCGGCCTGATGGCCCGCGTGGCCTTCGCCGCCGATCGGCGCGATGAAGCCCGCGCCTGGATCGCCCGCGGGGTCGAGGCGCCCCGGGAAGCCGAGTGGTCCGACATCGATCCGCACGGCCGCGCCTTCGCCTACGGCGCCGAGGACTGGGCGCGGCTGGTGCTCGCCTACGCCGAAACCGGCGAGCTCATCCACCCGCGCCATGAACGGCGCGAAGCGACCTTGAACGACCTGCCGCAAATCCCCGCCGCCTATGACGACAGCGCCCCCTTCATCAGCGCCGCGGTCACCGGCGACCCCTTCCCGCCGATCACCGATGACGGCGACTTCGGCGACGCCCTGCAGCCGGCCGGCGCCGAGGCGCGCGCCGCCCCGCACGGCCTGTTCCGCGGCCTTGGCGGGCGCGGCAAGGGGCGATAGAGAGAGCCGCGAGTCCTTACCTCAAGGGCCTTCGGCCGCCTTAGCTCAGCCGGTAGAGCACCGCATTCGTAATGCGGGGGTCGCGTGTTCGAGTCACGCAGGCGGCGCCATTCTCCCTCGTGTCTTCCAAGCGGCCTACTTGCCGCCCTGGCCCCCCATCCGGCGGGCGAACTCTTCGCCGATGGTCGGTTGGATGGCCTTGGCCGCGGCGGTGTCGGCCTGGCCGCCGGCCGCGTCGCCGCTATCGCCCTTGGCGAGGCCTCGGCCATAGAGCGCGGCGGCGAACCTTGGAAAACGGGCCAGGGCGGCGTCATAGTCGCCGATGGCGCTGGGATACCGGCGAAGCTTCAGATAGGCGAAGCCGCG
>PMOM01000128.1 GCA_003161535.1 Caulobacteraceae bacterium
GGCCTGGGCATGTCGTGTTCTTCAAACAACAGCTTGAAGGAGAAGATGGCGATGAACATCAAGATCAGCACCGGCACCACGGTCCACGCCACTTCAATGGGGGTGTTGTGGCTCCAGCGGGCGGGCGTCGGATTGGCGTGCTTGTTGAAGCGCACGATGCAGATCAATAGCAAAGCCAACACCAGCAAGGTGATGCCGCCAATGATCGGCATCAGGATATGGCTGTGGAACGTCATCACGTCGCGCCGGATTTGCGAAGCGGCCGGTTGCAGATCGATGGCGCCGTTGGTGGGCTGACCGACCGTGTCGGTGGCGGCGGCATGGACGGCGAACAGGGCGCCGAGCAGCGCCGCGCTGAGCGCGGTCGCCAGACGTCCAAATCGCGCGAAACCAGACTTCATGCTTCTTTCGGCCCACTCCATGCGGCGGACTGTTACGCCCCGATCGCCCGGAACGCCCATAGCCGACACGTCAAAACCAAGAAAAGGCCGGACAGTGTTCGGCCGCTCGCGGCGAGCCTTGCTTCGCACCCGGCCTTTGCTTTGGCGGTGCATACGCGGATCGCGCCAGATTGCCAAGGCGGTTGCGCCTGAGCCGCATCGCGGCGCCCATGCCGTGAGCGCATTGGCCATTTCATCTTGGCCGTCGGCAGCCTATTTGCGAGCCTTGACGCGTACGGCGTCCCTCGAAAACCGAGTTAGGCTTGCATGAACGCTCCCGCCCTGGCGCCTTCCATCCTCGAAGCATCCGGCGTCGATCCTCACGCCGCCGCCGATCTGTTGGGTGATGCCCTGCGCGGGGCGGACGACGGCGAGATTTTTCTGGAACGCTCCGAGAGTGAGGTCTTCGTCTACGACGACCGTCGATTGAAATCGGCGGCCTACGATTCCACCGAGGGCTTTGGTTTGCGGGTGGTGGCCGGTGAGAGCGTCGGCTATGCGCATGCCAGCGAAATCTCCCAGAGCGCGATCGAGCGCGCCGCCGCCTCGGCGTCCCTGGCCAAACGCGGCCACAGCGGCGTCGCCGCCGAGGCGCCCAGGGCCACCAATGCGCGGCTGTACGCAGAGGATGATCCGCTCGCTTCGCCCGGGTTCGCCGACAAGGTCGCCTTGCTGCAGGAGATCGACGCCTTCGCCCGCCAGCGCGATCCGCGTGTCGCCCAGGTGATGACCTCCCTGGCCGGCGAGCGGCGGGTGGTGGAGATCCTGCGCGCCGACGGTCGGCTGATCCGGGACGTGCGGCCACTGGCGCGGCTCAATGTGCAGATTACCGTCGAAAAGGACGGCCGCCGCGAGAGCGGACTATCGGGCGCCGGCGGCAGAGCCGGCTTCGAGGCGTGGATCACCCCCGAGCGCTGGCGCGACCAGGTTGAAGAGGCTCTGCGCCAAGCCTTGGTCAACCTTGTCGCAATCGACTGTCCGGCCGGGGAAATGGATGTGGTTCTGGGTCCTGGATGGAATGGCATCCTTCTGCATGAGGCCGTGGGACACGGCCTCGAGGGCGACTTCAACCGCAAGGGAACCTCGGCCTTCTCCGGGCGCATTGGCCAGCGCGTGGCGGCGCCGGGCGTAACCGTCTTTGACGACGGTTCGGTGGCTGGGCGGCGCGGATCCCTCACCGTGGACGACGAGGGGACACCCACCTTGCGCACCATCCTTATCGAAGATGGCGTGCTGGTCGGCTATATGAACGATCGCCAGAGCGCCCGGCTGCTCGGCATGAAGGCCACCGGCAATGGGCGGCGCCAGTCATACGCTCACCTTCCGATGCCCAGGATGACCAACACCGGCATGCTGGCCGGGTCTTCCAATCGCGAAGAGATGATCGCCTCGACCAAGCGAGGACTCTATTGCGCCAACTTCGGCGGCGGGCAGGTGGACATCACCAATGGCAAGTTCGTCTTCCAATGCACCGAGGCCTACCTCATCGAAGACGGCAAGATCACCTCTCCAGTCAAGGGCGCGACCCTGATCGGCGATGGCCCCTCGGCGCTGACCCGCGTGACCATGATCGGAGATGACTTCTCCTTCGATCCGGGAATCGGCGTGTGCGGCAAGGGTGGTCAGGGCGTCCCGGTGGGTGTCGGACAACCGTCTTTGAAGATTACCGGACTGACGGTGGGTGGGACTGGGGTCTAAATGACCGTTGATGCGGTAGCGGCGACGGGCGAGGGATGATTGGCCGCGTCGTCCACCCCGTGCGCCCATTTCTTGATGAACGGCGCCAGGACAAGGAACGCGACACCGAATCCGATCCCCACCCAGCCGATGATGTTGAAGACGTGAAGCGACGTGTGCAGCGCCGCGGCGGGATCGAGCACTTGACCGCCGGCGGTGGCCGTGCCGGTGAGCTGGGCGATCTTGGCGCCGATGAATTCCGCCGCCGACACCGCCAGGAACCAGATGGCCAGTAGCGTGGACACCAGCACCGGCGGCGAGAGCTTGGTGATTTCCGACAAGCCCACGGGGCTCAGGCAAAGCTCGCCGGTGGTGTGCAGGAGGTAGGTGAACGCGAGCACCAGCAGGGGCAGGCGAAAGTGCGCGTCCGCCAGGCCCTGGCTCCAGACGATGACCAGGAAGCCCAGGCCCACCTGCGCCAGGCCCAGACCGAACTTGGTCACCGGATTGGGATCGCGGCCTCTGCGACCAAGGTATCCCCACAAGGCGGCGAAGATCGGCGCGAAAATGAGAATGAAGCCGGCGTTGAACGATTGGGTCTGTGCGGCCCCGAAGCCCATGTCGATCCACAACACCCCAGGCGCCGTGGCCGCCGCCATCAGCATGGCCCGCGTGCCCATGAACACCTCATGGCCCATGAAGTTGAAGATGATCGGCGCCTTGCTCAGGGCCAGGTCGGTGTTGCGGTCGGCGAACAGATTGAGCGACGTGGCCGCCTGCTCGAAGAGCGTGAAGAAGACCACCGAACCGGCGATCAGGACGAAGGCCAGGAACAGTCTATCGCGTTCGACCTTGCCGCATTTGGCCCACATGAACTGGCCGACATAGGCCAGAACGGCCAGCGAACCGCCGCCCAGGGCGTAGCCCACGATGGCGTTGTGCTGCACCAGCAGCCAGACGCCCGCGATGCCGGCGATGGCGGCGAAGTAGATTAACCACTCGAGGTTGAGCGGGCCGACCAGCGGCTTGGCCAGGCGCACGGGATCGGGCGGCTCTCCCCTGCCGCGCAACAGGGGTTTGCCGACCATGAAGGTGATGTAGCCGGCGAGCATGCCCACGCCGGCCAGGCCGAAGCCGTAGTTCCAGCCATAGTTCTGGCCCAGATAACCGCACAGGATGGCCGCCCAGAACGCGCCCAGATTGACCCCGTAATAGAAGAGGGTGAAGCCCGGATCGCGCCGGGGATCGCCTTGCGCGTAGAGCTGGCCGACGATGGATGAGATATTGGCCTTGAGGAACCCCACCCCCATGATGATCAGGGCCAGGGCCAGGTAGAGGGTGTCGATGAAGACCGGGTTGCGCGCCTTTGTCACCACGGCGTAGTCGCCCTTGGGCAGCACGCTGGGCAACGCCGCCGTGCCTTGCAGACCCTTGATCTGGAAGCCGCCGCCGGCCGTCTGGCCATAGTCGTAGCCGCGCCCGGCGATCTGCAACTTCGCCACCCGTGTGTCGCCGCGGCCGGTGACCGCGAAGTCGTATCGCGCGCCGTGGTAGGCGAGGACCTGGTGGGCCGGAGCGCCTTCGATGGCCATGGTCATGTGGCCTGCCACCAGCAGCAGGGCGCCGAACGCCACCGCCTTGCGCGCGCCCAGATAGCGGTCAGCCAGCACGCCTCCGACCAGCGGCAGCAGATAGACCAGGGTGGCGTAGGATCCGTACTGGCCGGCGGCGAACTTGTCGTCGAACAGGAACTGCTGGGTGAGGTAGAAGACCAGCAGCCCGCGCATGCCATAATAGGAAAACCGCTCCCACATCTCGGCGAAGAACAGGATGAACAGACCCCGGGGGTGATCGCGCAACAGCTGGATGACCACCGGAATGCCGGTGGCCACGGTGATCAGAATGCCGACGATGACGACGATGCTGTTCATGCCGGCTCTCCCCGCTCAAACCCGTTTGGAGACAAACACCCTTCCGGCGCGTTCCAAAGCAAGACCTTTCGCCGCGCGGCCTCTTTGACCCACCCTGAGGGGGGCGCGCAATCGCCGATGAAGGAGAGCCCGACCATGGAAACCATCAAGGTCCCCGGACCCGACCATCCGATCACCATCGCCGCCGCCAAGGGCCGAACCCGCGCCAGATACATGGACCACGTCATCGCCGACAGCGCCGATGCGCTGCTGCTCAAGGAGGCCGGCTACGACGCCGTCGCCTACTTTCCCCGCGCCGACGTCTCCATGGAGTATCTGGCCAGGACCGACCGGGTGACCCATTGTCCCTACAAGGGGAACGCCGCCTATTTCACCCTGACCATGGACGGCGCCATCGCCGAAAACGCGGTGTGGACCTACGAGGCGCCTTATCCGGCCATGGCGTCGATCGCCGGCCGCGTCGCCTTCTTTCCCAATGTCGTGGAGGTCTATGAAGTCGCCGCCGACCAATCCGGACCCACGCCCGACCAGGTGGTCCTGCATACCGACGCCGGCGATGGGGCCTCGCAGAAGGAACACTGGCCGGCCAATGTCAGCGACCCGTCGGCCTAGGTCATAGGCCCATAATTGGGAATCCCGAATCGGTCGAACGCTGACTCGACCTCCTCATCAGAGGGGATGAGAGGGCGCGTTTTGAGCTATCGTCAGGCGCCATTCAGGATGTCGGCCCACCCGCGTCGGATGAAAGAGCTATCAGCAAGAAGCATCCGCAATGGCGCGCGCGCCCAGGAAAACGAACAAATTTGATTGAAGTGAGGCCTAAGAATTGAATGAGGCCTAAGAGTGGACCCGTCGGGGCGTGGAGGGCCTTATAGCTGATAGCATTTATGCCGCGATGGCGGGCCCAACTGCGATCACTTTTCCAGGCGCCTAGCCGATTGCGCACAGCCCCTACGAAAAGAATCGCGCGCGCGCGAGCGGCCGTGATGGTTAGCAGGCTAGAGGATCGTACTCGGGCACCTCTTCACCGAGCTCGCGCATGAACCAATCGGAGACACGGCGCCTATGGCAGAAATTGACTTCTGTGAAGGGCAGCGATTCGAAGCAAAGAAGCACCGGCTCGAGCCCTGGCGCCAGCTGGTGCAGCCGATCCCACGTGGCTTGCGGATCCAGCTTAGCCAGGATCGCCGCGTAGCGCGGGCCAAACTCCTCCGGCGGCATCGAGATCATGTCGCGTGTCGGGGCCAAGGCCCTATAGAACCGATAGCCACCCGCTATTCCCCTCGGCGCCCCCCATGAAATGCCGATGCGGCCGGGGCCGCGCCACGAATACCAAGATGCCGTCATCACTCCGAGTTAGTCCTTCCGAAACGTCCGCCGCCTTGTCGCAAACTCATTCCACGGGAAGCTCCACCGCGTTCGGCGAGATGGTCTCCCCGCCCATCACGCCATATCCCTGTCATCTTCCCTCTCGTCGTCCTCGACGTCTTCGGCATCGGCGTCCAGTTGGTCGAGGATGTTCATCGAAGCCTCGATCACATACCCGAGCCACGCCCGAATCCGGCGCTCGCGGCCCGGGCTCAAATGAGCTCCTGCGAGTCGCGCTCGGTCCCGTTGAACAGACTGTCTTCGGGCAGCGGCAGATGCAGCCGGCGCAGGGTGCGCGCTTTGCGCTTCCGGGCGATGGCCTTGGCCGTCTTGCTCAATGGCTCGACGCCTGGGATAAGCTGCTGCGCGAAAACGCCGTCGGCCAGCTTGACGCGCTCAGTCGCCATCAGATCAGCCCCAGCGCTTTCATCGAAGCCACCCCCTCGGCGCCGACGACGATGTGGTCATGGACGGCGATCTTGAGCGGCCGGCACGCCTCGATCACCCGTCGGGTCATGTCGATGTCGGCGCCGCTCGGCGTCGGATCGCCGCTGGGATGATTGTGGGCCAGGATGACCGCCGAGGCGTCGAGCTCCAGAGCCCGCTTCACCACCTCGCGCGGATACACCGGCGCGTGGTCGACCGTGCCGCGGTTCGTCACCTCGTCGGCGATCAGCGCGTTCTTCTTGTCCAGGAAGAACACCCGGAACTGCTCGGTCGGCTCGCCGGCCATGGCGATCCTGGCGTAAGCGAGGAGCGCGGACCAGCTGGAGATCACCGTCCGCCTGGCAACCTGCTCGCGAAGGGTGCGCTCGTGGAGCACCTGACAGGCCTTGAGGATGATCGCGCCCTCGCGCGTCATGCCCTCGATGCGCTCCAGGTCGCAGGCGCTGGCGGCGAACAGGCGGGTCAGCGATCCGAACCGGAGCATCAGGCGCTTGGCTGCGATGTTCGGCAGCGGGCAGGCCCTCATTAGCAGCTCGGCCACCACCGCCTGGTCGACCCGCGCCTCAAGGAACGGCATCGGCCGGCGGCTGTCAGCGTCGGGAAACTCGAACAACTCCGCTGTCTCGTTGAGCACTCGCCCAAGCCCTGGCTAAGGAATCATGAGAGGACATAAGTAACCCGTGGATAATACCAGAAACTACCTCCAATGACACAATAAAATACTCAGACGTTATTACACTGTCCTGAGAGATCGCCTGGATGTCGGCCAACCGGGAAGGCCTCACCGGCCATTGCCGCAGCCGTGCTCGTGACCACGACGGCAGACACGGCGGGGCGGAAAGGAGTCGTCAGGCGCTCAGCCTCGATGACATTTCACTGGAGCTCCCGAACGCTTCGGCGCGTGCGGAGCCGCGCCCTCGCCGGGGCAATCGAAGATGGCGAGCGCCTCGCCCGCGCCGGCCAGACGAAGGCCGGGCGTGAACCGGGCCGACGTCAGGCGGCCCACCTGGCTGGTGATGACGTAGGTTCCCGGCGGCGCATAAAGGGGCAGCCCGCTATTGATCGCCGCCTGGATGGAGCCGGTGTCGTCGGTGACGCCTTCGCCGACCGCCCCAAAGGACTTGACGCTGGGGCGGGGAAGCTCTGGACCTCCGCCGACGCAGGCGGGCTGTCCGCGCAAGCCGCCGGACCGGCGAGCACGGCGGCCAAGGCCAGGACGATCAGGTGTTTCATGCGCAATACGATCCTATGGTGTCCGGGGTGCCGCACCAGTGGCAGCTAGGCCGAAGGGCTAGCAAAGGAGGAATGTCATGCCCTGCTACGTAGGATTGGATGCTTCAAAGCGAACCACGAAAATCTGTGTATTGGACGAGAAGGGCCGGGTTCTTCGCGAGGGTTCGGTCGAGAGCGACCCAAAGGCGATTGCGGGTTTCCTGAGGGGTGAAGGCCGACGTTATGCCCGAGTGGGCATGGAAGCCTGGTCGCTGGCTCCATGGCTCTACGCGGGCTTAGCGCGGGCGGGATTGCCGATCATCTGCATTGAGGCGCGCCATGCCCACGCGGTTCTCAATGCGACGCGCGCCAACAAGACCGACAAGAACGACGCAAGGGGTATCGCCGACATCATGCGAACGGGCATCTATAAGACGGTGCATATCAAGACACCGGCGAGCCAACAGGCGCGCGCCTTGATCGCGGTGCGAAAACTACTGAAGTCGAAGTCCCTCGACGTCGAGAACGGTATCGGCGCTACCCTCCTCGTCTTCGGCCTGAAGTTGAAGTCGGGCGCGCGGTCAACCTATGAGCGGCGGGTTCGGCGGTTGATGGTCCGCGATGGCTTTCTCAAAGGCCTAATCGAGCCGCTGCTATCGGTCCGCAAACGGGTCCTGGAAGAAATGGACAGCTTCGAGGATCGCCTGAAGGTGATGGCGGCCGAGGACCCCGTATGCCGCCGTCTCATGACAGCCCCTGCGGTCGGCGCGGTGACCGCACTCACCTTCCGGGCCGCCGTTGACGTACCCGGCAGGTTTGTACGCTCGCGCGACGTGGCCGCCCATTTCGGTCTCACACCCAAGGCGAACCAGTCGGGGGAAATGGATCGACAGGGCGGTATCTCAAAGCGTGGTGACGCCGGCGTGCGGGTCGCCCTTTTCATGTCGGCGATGTATCAACTCAGACCAGGAGCCAAACCTTCGTCCCTCAAGACCTGGGGCGAGGCGGTTGCCGCTAGGCGGGGTCGGATGAAGGCGCTCTTGGCGATCGCCCGGCGGCTTGCCGTTATTCTGCACCGGATGTGGGTGACGGACACTGACTTCCGCTGGACTGCAGAGACGACCTAGCGCGGTGACGGAGGCCG
This sequence comes from Caulobacteraceae bacterium, assembly GCA_003161535.1. Classification (GTDB taxonomy): domain Bacteria; phylum Pseudomonadota; class Alphaproteobacteria; order Caulobacterales; family Caulobacteraceae; genus Acaudatibacter. Next base: position 8,220 of record PMOM01000128.1, read on the forward strand.
ACTACTGGATGGCAAACGGCGAACGCGAGAGATGTTGTGACCGTGACTTTGAGGTCGTTCTTGCAGGTGCGGCCGTTTGAATGACGGCGTCGGTGTCTTCGTTGGCGGCGGTTAGGCGTTTGGTGCAGCGGAGGGTCCCGTGTTGGGACCGAGGCGGCGAGCGCGGCATGACTCTTGCATGTCCGATTAGGACAATGCGCTGGATCAGCTGCGCCGCCGCCGACGCTCGCCCTGAACAATCTCAACGAGTCCATCGGCGCGCTTTCGGGTACGGGTGGCGTAGTGCTGGGCACGGGCGCACTGACAACGTCATCGGCGAACAACTCGACCTTCTCCGGAAACATCTCTTCCACGCCGATCACCGGAATCAACAGTCTGGTGAAAGGGGGAACGGGTACGCTGACGTTGTCCAGATACAACTCATATTGGGGCTTTCTCCGCTCGATTGCCGGTCGTAGCGGATCGACGGAACACCAAGCGCCGCCCGTTCGCGTTCAGGCCGGTCAATCGCAGTTGCACTCCGTCTTGCGACAAAACGTAGTCATGCGGGATGAGCCGATAGCTGGTAGTCTGCCGGTGACCGTGCGGCCAACGTTTGGGAGCCGACCGCAGTAGAACCGCGCCAGAACCGGTGAAAATGCGCAATCGATTCGTAGTGGCATGCTCCACGTTTATGATCGCAATGGCCTTTACCGTCGTGTCCATCACGCCGGTCGACGCGCTGACCATTACACCTAGCTTCGATACCTCGATCGTGACGGCGCCAAATGCGTCCGCGATCGAAAGTTCCATCAATCTGGCGGCATCATCTGTTGGCGCCTTGTTTTCCAACCCGGGCAACGTCAACATACTCTTCCAATACGGTCCCGGCTCCTTCCTCGGTGAAAGCAATAGCGGCTATTACTGGGACACCTATGGCGTCTACACCGGTGCGCTTGCGGCAGATGCGTCCGCGAACCCGCAAAATACGGCGCTCGGCGCCGCCGTCGCCAATCTCGCGCACGGCAATGATGCAAACGGTGCAGAACCCGTAGAAGCGACGAGTGCGCTGTTTCGCGTCGCGCTCGGAGACAACACGGCCACGCCTTGCTTCGACGCTGCCGGAAACTACGTCAACAACTGTGGGCAGACTTATGACGGCGTGATTACGCTGAGCAGTTCCCAGCCGCTTGATTTCACTCGACCGATACCGGCTTACAACGGCTCCAACGCAATGTACGACGCTATCCGCGTCGAAGAACATGAGATCGACGAAATTCTCGGCGGCGGCGGATCGGGCTCGACGCTCGGCACGTCCGACTCGCGCAGTTTTTTTGGTCCGCTGGACCTCTACCGCTATTCCGCTCAAGCAACACCGAGCTTCAGCAGTGCAAGCAACGCTTCGTCATATTTCTCGATCGACGGCGGCACGACTGTCATCGCGCCGTTTAACCAAAACTCCAAAGGCGATTTCTCGGACTGGGGAGCGAGTACGCCCACCTGCCCCGGATTCGTACAGGATGCTTTCTCCTGCAACAATGCGCAGGCAGACGTTTCAAGATCCTCGCCCGAGTACACAATGCTCGAAGCGATCGGGTATGATCCGGCTTCGTCGCCAGATATTCTTTGGGATTGCACGACAAGTCCCGACGCCACCGGTAATTCTGGCTCCCAGTCCGCCACCAAGATCAATAACTGCACACAGATCGTCACCGGCACGAGCACCTACACCGGCGGGACCACGATCAGTGCCGGAACGCTTCAACTTGGAAACGGCGGCACTGCTGGTCTGATTACAGGCAATGTCGCGAACAGCGGCACGCTCGCCTTCGACCGCACCGACGTAGTTATATTTCCAGGCGTCATCTCCGGCACTGGGGCGTTGCAGCAACTCGGCTCCGGCACCACCATCCTGACGGGCGCCAATACCTACACCGGCGGTACGACGATTTCGGCCGGCACGTTGCAGATCGGCA
>PMOM01000002.1 GCA_003161535.1 Caulobacteraceae bacterium
GCGTGGATCACCCCCGAGCGCTGGCGAGACCAGGTTGAAGAGGCCCTGCGCCAGGCCTTGGTCAACCTTGCCGCCGTCGACTGTCCGGCCGGAGAGATGGACGTGGTTCTGGGCCCCGGATGGAATGGCATCCTGCTGCATGAGGCGGTGGGACATGGCCTTGAGGGCGACTTCAACCGCAAGGGAACCTCGGCCTTCTCCGGGCGCATTGGCCAGCGCGTGGCGGCGCCGGGCGTAACCGTCTTTGACGACGGCTCGCTGGCTGGACGGCGCGGATCCCTCACCGTGGACGACGAGGGAACGCCCACCTCGCGCACGATCCTCATCGAGGATGGCGTGCTGGTCGGCTATATGAACGACCGCCAGAGCGCCCGGCTGCTCGGCATGGAGGCGACCGGCAATGGGCGGCGCCAGTCATACGCTCACCTGCCGATGCCCAGAATGACCAACACCGGCATGCTGGCCGGGTCTTCCAACCGCGAAGAGATGATCGCCTCGACGAGGCGCGGGCTCTATTGCGCCAATTTCGGCGGCGGACAGGTGGACATCACCAATGGCAAGTTCGTCTTCCAATGCACCGAGGCCTACCTCATCGAAGGCGGCAAGATCACCTCTCCGGTCAAGGGCGCGACCCTGATCGGCGACGGCCCCTCGGCGCTGACCCGCGTGACCATGATCGGAGATGACTTCTCATTCGATCCGGGCATCGGCGTGTGCGGCAAGGGTGGCCAGGGCGTCCCGGTGGGTGTCGGACAACCCTCTTTGAAGATTACCGGACTGACGGTGGGTGGAACCGGGGTCTAAATAGCTGTTGATGCGGTGGCGGCGATCGGGGCTGGATGATTGGCCGCGTCGTCCACCCCGTGCGCCCAGTTCTTGATGAACGGCGCCAGGACCAGGAACGCGACGCCAAAGCCGATCCCCACCCAACCGATGATGTTGAAGACGTGAAGCGAGGTGTGCAGCGCCGCGGCGGGATCGAGCACTTGACCGCCGGCGGTGGCCGTGCCGGTGAGCTGGGCGATCTTGGCGCCGATGAATTCCGCCGCCGAGACCGCAAGGAACCAGACGGCCAGAAGCGTGGACACCAGCACCGGCGGCGAGAGCTTGGTGATTTCCGACAGGCCCACGGGGCTCAGGCAAAGCTCGCCCGTGGTGTGCAGGAGGTAGGTGAAGGCGAGCACCAGCAGCGGCAGCCGAAAGTGCGCGTCCGCCAGGCCCTGGCTCCAGACGATGACCAGGAAGCCCAGGCCCACCTGCGCCAGGCCCAGACCGAATTTGGTCACCGGATTGGGATCGCGCCCTCGGCGGCCAAGGTATCCCCACAAGGCGGCGAAGATCGGCGCGAAAATGAGAATGAAGCCGGCGTTGAACGATTGGGTCTGCGCGGCCCCAAAGCCCATGTCGATCCACAACACCCCAGGCGCCGTGGCCGCCGCCATCAGCATGGCCCGCGTGCCCATGAACACCTCATGGCCCATGAGGTTGAAGATGATCGGCGCCTTGCTCAAGGCCAGGTCGGTGTTGCGATCGGCGAACAGGTTGAGCGACGTGGCCGCCTGCTCGAAGAGGGTGAAGAAGACCACTGAACCGCCGATCAGCACGAAGGCCAGGAACAATCTATCGCGTTCGACCTTGCCGCATTTGGTCCACATGAACTGGCCGACATAGGCCAGAACGGCCAGCGAACCGCCGCCCAGGGCGTAGCCGACGATGGTGTTGTGCTGCACCAGCAGCCATACTCCCGCGATGCCGGCGATCGCGGCGAAGTAGATCAACCACTCGAGGTTGAGCGGGCCGACCAGCGGCTTGGCCAGACGCACGGGATCGGGTGGCTCGCCCCTGCCGCGCAGCAAAGGCTTGCCGACCATGAAGGTGATGTAGCCGGCCAGCATGCCCACGCCGGCCAGGCCGAAGCCGTAGTTCCAGCCATAGTTCTGGCCCAGGTAGCCGCACAGAATGGCCGCCCAGAAGGCCCCCAGATTGACGCCGTAGTAGAAGAGGGTGAAGCCCGGATCGCGCCGCGGATCGCCTTGGGCGTAGAGCTGGCCGACGATGGATGAGATATTGGCCTTGAGGAAACCCACCCCCATGATGATCAGGGCCAGGGCCAGGTAGAGGGTGTCGACAAAGACCGGGTTGCGCGCCTTTGTGACCACGGCGTAGTCGCCTTTGGAAAGGATGCTGGGCAAGGCCGCCGTGCTCTGCAGGCCCTTGATCTGGAAGCCGCCATCGGCGGTCTGGCCATAGTCGTAGCCGCGCCCCGCGATTTGCAATTTCGCCACCCGGGTGTCGCCGCGGCCGGTGACCGAGAAGTCATATCGCGCGCCGTGGTAGGCGAGGACCTGGTGGGCTGGAGCGCCTTCGATGGCCATGGTCATGTGGCCGGCCACCAGCAGCAGGGCGCCAAACGCCACGGCCTTGCGCGCGCCAAGGTAGCGGTCGGCCAGCACGCCTCCCACCAGCGGCAGCAGATAGACCAGGGTGGCGTAGGAGCCGTACTGGCCGGCGGCGAACTTATCGTCGAACAGGAATTGCTGAGTGAGGTAGAAGACCAGCAGCCCGCGCATGCCATAGTAGGAAAACCGCTCCCACATCTCGGCGAAGAACAGGATGAACAGACCCCGGGGGTGATCGCGCAGAAGCTGGATGACCACTGGGATGCCGGTGGCCACGGTGATCAGAATGCCGACGATGACGACGATGCTGTTCATGCCGGCTCTCCCCGCTCAAATTCGTTTGGAGACAAACACCCTTCCGGCGCGTTCCAAAGCAAGACCTTTCGCCGCGCCGCCCTTTTGACCCGCCCCGAGGGGAGCGCGCAATTGCCGATGAGGAAGAGCCAGACCATGGAAACCATCAAGGTCCCCGGACCCGACCATCCGATCACCATCGCCGCCGCAACGGGCCGGACGCACGCCAGGTACATGGACCACGTCATCGCCGACAGCGGCGACGTGCTCCTCCTCAAGGAAGCCGGCTACGCCGCCGTGGCTTACTTTCCCCGCGCCGATGTTTCCATGGAGTTCATGGCCAGGACCGATCGGGTGACCCATTGTCCCTACAAGGGGAACGCCGCCTATTTCACCCTGGCCATGGACGGCGCCATCGCCGAGAACGCGGTGTGGACCTACGAGGCGCCTTATCCGGCCATGGCGGCGATCGCCGGCCGCCTCGCCTTCTTTCCCAATGTCGTG
>PMOM01000235.1 GCA_003161535.1 Caulobacteraceae bacterium
GCGGCGGTGAGGGTGCGATAGGTGTCCTCCGAGAAGTCTTCGTGGCCAGGCGTGTCGAGCAGGTTGAACATCAGGCCGGCGTGATCGAAGGTCATGGCGCTGGCGGAGACCGAGATGCCCCGCTCGCGCTCGATCTTCATCCAGTCCGAGCGCGTCCGCCGCTGCTCGCCGCGCGCGCGCACCGCCCCGGCCGCGCGGATCGCCCCGCCGGCCAGCAGCAGGTTCTCGGTCAGAGTGGTCTTGCCGGCGTCCGGGTGACTGATGATGGCGAAGGTGCGCCGGCGAGCGGCCTCGGCGGCGGGGGAGTTGGCGGGCATCGCCGGGCGATAGCGCTTGTGCTCGGGGGAGGCAAACGGCGCTTGGGACGTATCACGAGCCCTCCACCGCCTCGGTGAGGAAGCGGCGGCCGTCGGCATCCTCGATCTCCACCACCCAGACATCCGGATCGATGCGCGCCGCGCGGGCGATATAGGCGTCCAGATCCGCTTCAGCGGTGCTCGCCACCGGTTGCATCCACACCGCCTCGCCGTCTTTCCGCGTGGCCTCGGCCCACAGCCTCGCCTCACCCGTCTTGCGATCGATGCTCTTGACCAGCACGGCGCCGCCCCGCGCATCGCCCTTGCGCAGGAGGGTCGCGAAGGCTCCCGCCAGTTCTGCCCGGCGAAGGAGCGCATAGACCCAGATGTCGGTCGAAAGCCGCACGACCTTACCGTTTCGCGATCACGGGCAGCCGCACCGTCGCGATCGCGCCGTAGCCCGGTGGGCTGGCCATCGTCAGGCTCCCTTGGTGCAGCTCGCAGAAGGCGCGCACCAGCCCCAGACCGATGCCCTCAGCGGCCACCGAGCGATTTATCGTCGCCAGCCCAACGCCGGTATCTTTCACGGTCAGGAGAAGATCGTCTCCACGGCCCTGCGCTTGCACCGTAACCTCGCCGCCGGCTGGCGTGGCCTTCAGTGCGTTGGACAAAAGATTGGTCAGGATCTGGCGCACGGCGCGCCGGTCGGCGACGATCTCAAGGGCGTCGGCGGACAGATCGGCCCGGAGCGTGACGTTCGCCTGCTCGGCCAGAACCGCGAACAGGCGCACGGTATCATCCACCAGCGCATGAATGTCGAAGCGCTCGAACGCCCGCGCCCTTTGAACCGTCTCCGCGCCCGCGCGCCCGGTCATGTCGTCGATCAGGCCAAGCAGATGCAGACCGGCGTCGTGGATGGCTTGGGCGCAAGCTACATAGCGCTCACCTAGTGGGCCGAAGGCGCGGCCCCGCATGGCGTCGGCGAAGCCGATGACGGCATTGAGCGGTGTCCGCAACTCGTGGGCCAATTCAGCCAGCAAGCGGGGATCCGCGCCAGGGTCGGGCGTTTTTCTCACCCGTGCAGTATGGCGCGATTGCCGCCCCGGTTGCCATGGCTGATGGTTTGGGCCTAAGCCGCCACCGCCATGAACGCCCCCACGGCCCTCAACCCCACCATCGACGAGACCCTTGACGAGCTTGGCGATGAGTTCGAGGTGCTCGGCGATTGGAACGAGCGCTATCGCCATGTCATCGATCTTGGCCGCGATCTGGAATCCTTGAGCGACGCCGAGCGTTCCGACGCCAACAAGGTCCGCGGCTGCGCCAGTCAGGTGTGGTTGGTCAGCGAAAGCACCCCTGACGGGGCGCTACGGTTTCGCGGCGACTCCGATGCCCACATCGTGCGCGGTCTGATCGCTATTTTGATGCGCCTGTACAGCGGTCGCACCCCGGCCCAAATCGTCGCCCTCGACGCCAAGGCGGCGTTCGAGAGCCTGGGTTTGATCGGCGCCCTCTCGCAGCAGCGATCCAACGGCCTGTTCTCAATGGTCGAGCGGATCAGGCGCGACGCCACGATGGCGGCGCGCTCGTCCGAAGGGGAACGGTCGGGAACGTAAATCCGGCGAGTCGACTCTACCGGCGCTTGGTGCCCTTGGCCGCTTGGCGACCGCCTTGGCCCAGACCCATCTGCTTGGCCAGCTCCGAGCGCGCCTTGGCATAGTTGGGAGCGACCATGGGATAGTCCTTGGCCAATCCCCATTTCGCCCGGTAATCCTCGGGGCTCATATTGTATTTCGTGCGCAGGTGTCGCTTCAGTGACTTGAACTTTCGCCCATCTTCCAGACACACGAGGTGGTCGGGCGTAATGGAGCGCCGGACCGGAACCGCCGGTTCCTTGGGAGCGGCGGCCAGGGCGTCCACGCCCGTGGAAATGCCGGCGAGAGCGCGGTGCACGCTCTGGATCAGACCAGGCAGGTCGGTCGTGGATACGGTATTGTTTTCCACATAGGCGGCTACGATCTCCGCCGTCATCTCGATAATTTCAGCTTTGTCGTCCATGACCTCTTCCCTTGTTGGCGTGTGGACGCGCTTGGCGCGTTCCAATTCTCGTATGCGTTAATGGGTTCTTAAGGATGTTCCCGGCGCAAGACAAGCGGCTATACTGGATTGTGGTGGTCTAAGTGAAGCTCCCGCGTTGAAGTAAGCGCTTTCTCAGCTTGACGGCGCCGTCAACTTGTTAGCTGAAGTCGCGTGAGCGCCAATGCGGCCAGATGTCCGGAAGATCCTTGGAAACTCGACCCGAATAGAGTGGCGGGCGTTTTTCCAAGAACGACATCACCCCCTCGCGCGCATCGGCCGAGGGGCCACGGGCCTGGATCGCCCGGCTGTCGGCGCGGTGGGCTTCCATCGGATGGTCCGCCCCAGCCATGCGCCAGACCATTTGGCGGGTGAGGGCGATGGAGACCGGGGAGGTGTTGTCGATGATCTCGCGGGCCAAGGCCCGGGCCGCCGGCAGGAGGTCGTCTGGCGCGTGCAGCGAGCGCACCAAGCCCTTGTCCAAGGCCTCCTGGGCGGGAAAGACGCGGCCAGTGTAACACCACTCAAGGGCCGTCGGTATTCCCACCAGCTTGGGCAGAAACCAGGATGAGGCCGCCTCGGGGGTGATGCCGCGGCGGGCGAAAACGAAACCGAAGCGTGCTTCGGTGGACGCCATGCGGATATCCATGGCCAGCTGCATGGTGACCCCGACGCCGACGGCGGGGCCGTTCACGGCCGCGATCACCGGCTTGAGGCTGTCGAAGATGCGCAAGGTGACGCGTCCGCCCCCATCCCGCTCAACACCCCCAACGCGAGCGGCCAGCCGCTCGGGCTCGCGTCGCGCGTCGCGATCGAAGGTCGCGCCCCCCGCCGAAAGGTCCGCGCCGGCGCAAAATCCGCGTCCAGCGCCGGTGACGACCACCGCCCCCACCGCGTCGTCGGCATCGGTGTGGTCGAAGGCGGAGATCAAATCGGTCATCATCCGCGTGGTGAAGGCGTTGAGCCGCTCCGGCCTGTTCAGCGTGATGGTCGCGATGCCGTCCTCCAGCGAATACAGCAGTGTTTCGAAGTCGGGCATGGGCATGACGGGACTCTCAATGCGGGGGCCGGGACGGCGCGGCGCCCTTTACGGCGGCCGGGCGAGGGCGTCATAAGACTGGGAAGCGACGATAATAGAATTGGCGGAGGAATCCATTGGCTGAGCCGATTTCGGCTGACTACATCATCGTGGGCGCGGGATCGGCCGGATGCGTCCTGGCCAACCGCCTGTCGGCCCGGACGGGAATCAAGGTGCTGTTGCTGGAGGCCGGCGGCGACGACCGGCCCACGAAGAACCCCGGCCAATTCCTGTCCAATCTGATGATCCACGTGCCGGTGGGCTATTCGCAGACCCTGAAGGATCCCAAGGTTAACTGGCTCTATTCGACCGAGCCCGATCCGAGCACAGGCGGGCGGGTGCACATCTGGCCCAGGGGCAAGGTGTTGGGCGGCTCATCCTCGATCAACGCCATGCTGTATGTGCGTGGCCAGCACGCCGACTATGACGGCTGGCGCCAGCTCGGCTGCGAAGGGTGGGGCTGGGACGATGTTCGTCCCTATTTCCTGCGCGCCCAGCACCAGGAACGGGGAGCCGGCGACCACCATGCCGTGGACGGCCCGCTCAACGTATCCGACGTCAGGGACACCCATGAAGTCTCCGACGCCGTGGTGGAGGCGTGTGTCGAAGCCGGCATTCCGCGCAATCCCGACATTAACGGCGCCGAACAGGAGGGGGTTTGCTACTACCAGCTCACCGTGAAGAACGGTCAGCGCTGCTCGGCGGCGGTGGCCTATCTGCATCCGGCCATGCGTCGCCAGAATCTCGCTGTCGAGACCCGGGCCCTGACCACCCGAGTCCTGTTCGAAGGCAAGAAGGCCGTCGGCGTTGAGTATATCCAGAACGGCGAGCGCAAAACCGCCAAGGCCAGGATCGAGGTGATTCTGTGCGGCGGCGCGGTCAACTCTCCACAGTTGCTGCAACTTTCCGGTATCGGCCCGGCAACCTTGTTGTCGGAGCACGGCGTCGCGGTGGTCAAAGACCTGCCTGGCGTGGGTGAAAACCTGCAGGACCATTATCTCCTGGCGATGACCTGGCGATTGAAGGCCGGCGTGGTGTCGGTCAACGAGTTGACCAAAGGGGCCCGGCTAATGGGCCAGGCGATGAGGTACATCTTCCAGAGGCGCGGATTGCTCACGCTGTCGGCCGCCCACATCGCGGCGTTCTGCAAGTCGCGCCCGGACCTCGCGCATCCGGATATTCAATTCCATATCCTGCCGGCCACCTTCGATACCGACAAGCTGGTCAATGAGCAGAAGATGGTGCTCGAGAACCTGCCGGGGCTGACGATGGCGCCGTGCCAACTTCGCCCCGAGAGCCGAGGTTACATCCGGATCGCCTCTCCCGACGCCACCGTCTATCCCGCCATCGCACCCAACTATCTTTCAGACCCGTTGGATCAGGAGGTGGCGATCGCCGGACTGAAGTGGGGTCGCAAAATCGCCGCCCAGGCCGCGCTTGGCCCATACATCGACCACGAGACGGGGCCGGGCCCCGATCTTACCAGCGACGAGGCGCTGCTGGAGTACGCCCGCGCCGCCGGCGCGACCGTCTACCATCCGGTGGGAACCTGTCAGATGGGGCACGGGCCGCTGGCCGTGGTGGACACGCAGCTCAAGGTTCATGGCGTGGAGGGATTGCGGGTCGTGGACGCCTCGGTCATGCCACGCCTGGTCTCGGGCAACACCAACGCGCCGACCATCATGATCGCCGAGAAGGCCGCAGACATGATCCTGGGCAAGACGCCGGCCGTCGCCATGGCCGCCTGAGATGCATCCCTCGCACCACGCCAGGGCCAACCCGGAAAAGGCCGCCTACATCATGGCCGGAACCGGCGAAACGGTGACCTATGGCCAGCTTGAAGCGCGCTCCAACCAGGGGGCGCATCTGTTGCGATCTTTGGGAGTGGCGGCGGGCGACGGCATCGCCATCTTCATGGACAACAGCCCGCGTTACTACGAAGTGCTGTGGGCCGCGCAGCGCAGCGGCGTTCGTTTCACCTGCATATCGTCCAAGCTCACCGCCTCGGAGGTGGAGTATATCGTTCGCGACAGCGCCTCGAAGGTGCTCATCGCCTCGTTTGGCGTGGCCGAAGTGGCCGCCAAGCTCGCGCCTCTCATGGATGGAGTTCAGCTCTACATGGTCGATGGCGCCGAAGCGCCGTATCTGAGTTTCGAAGCCGCCCGCGCGCTCATGCCCATCACGCCGATCGCCGACGAGAGCGCTGGCTCGGCCATGCTCTATTCGTCCGGCACGACAGGGCGCCCCAAAGGCGTCAAACGCCCGAACGCGGCGCTCGCCGATTCCGGACTCGACGCACCCAATCCTTTGGCGATGGTGGGCCAGGCGCTCTACGGCATGACCGCCGACACCATCTATCTTTCCCCCGCTCCCCTCTATCACGCCGCGCCGCTCGGCTGGTCGATGGCCGTGCAGTCTCTTGGCGGCACGGTGATCATGATGGAGCGGTTCGATCCCGAGCAGGCTCTTGCCTACATCGAAAAATACCGGGTGACCTGCGCCCAGTGGGTGCCGACCCATTTCGTCCGTATGCTGAAGCTGCCACCGGAGGTGCGGGCCAAGTACGACCTGTCATCGCTGCAAAGCGTCTTCCACGCCGCCGCGCCATGTCCGGTGCCGGTCAAGGAACAGATGATCGCCTGGTGGGGACCGATCATCCACGAGTACTATGCCGGCACCGAAGGCAATGGCTTTTGCGCCATCACGTCACAGGAATGGCTGGGCAAGAAGGGCTCGGTCGGCCGCGGCCTGACCGCGCAGGTGAAGATCTGCGACGAGGCGGGCGACGAGGTTCCGGCGCGCGTCGAGGGCGGTGTCTACTTCGCCGGCGGCGGCCAATTCGAGTACCACAACGCCCCCGAAAAGACCGCCGAAAGCCGCAACAAGCACGGCTGGACGACCTTGGGCGACGTGGGCTGGGTCGACGAGGAGGGCTATCTCTTTCTCACCGACCGCAAGAGCTTCATGATCATCTCCGGCGGCGTCAACATCTACCCCCAGGAAATCGAGAATCTTCTCATCGGCCACCCCAAGGTCGCCGATGTCGCGGTTATCGGCGCTCCGCACGAGGAGATGGGCGAGGAAGTCGTCGCCGTCATCGAGCCGATGAACTGGAGCGACGCCGGCGAGGCGTTGGCCGCGGAGCTGAGCGCCTACGCCCGCGCCAATCTTTCGCACATCAAGACGCCGCGCCGCATCGATTTCATGGCGGAGTTGCCCCGCCACGCCACCGGCAAACTCTACAAACGCCTGATCCGTGACGCCTATTGGGGCAAGGAAGGCGCGAAGATCGTCTGAGATCGATTGGGCCTGATGGGTTGTGGCGTCCGCCTCACGACGCGACGCCGAGGCGAAAGAAAGTGAGATAGACGCGATGATCACGGTCTATGGCGCGCCCCCGACCCGGGCGCTGCGGGTTTTGTGGATGCTTGAGGAAATGGGCCTGCCCTACCAGGCGCGGCCGGTCGATTTCGCCAATCGCCACCAGGACGCCGAGTTCATGGCCGCCAGCCCGACTGGAGCGATCCCGGGCATCAAGGATGGCGACGTGGCGATGATGGAATCGGTGGCGATCATGGAATATCTGGGCGCCCGCTATGGCCCCACTCCGATCGTGCCTGAGCCGCGGGACGCCGACTTTCCGCTCTATCAGCAGTTTCTCCACTTCGGCGAAGCCGGTCTCGCCGCCCCGCTCAATGTCGCCCTGGGCTCGCGCTTCTTCGCGCCGGAGGCGGAGAAATCCAACTGGGGCGCGACCTTCGCCGTCCAGATGGTCACCCGTCGGTCCAAGGCGCTGGCGGACCAGCTCGACCGGAGCGCCTACGCCGCCGGCGAACGGTTCACCGCTGCGGACATCTCCTGCGGCTACGCCCTTGGCCTCGCCGAGGCGTTAGGCTTCGCGGACGATCTGGATCCCGCGCTTGGCGACTACTTGGCCCGGCTTCGCGAACGCCCAGCCTTCCAAAAGGCGAGCCAGCCGAACATCGCCGCTTGAAGCCGAGGCGGGCCGGGCGAACCTCGGTTTGACAGGCCAGTCAGGGGGCCCTTAGAGCTTGGTCCACGCCTCGAGGGCGACAACGGGAGAGACCGGCGATGAAGGCGGTGAACATCCAGGACTTGCATACCTTGGTGGGCCACGAGGTCGGCGTCTCCGACTGGCTGGAGGTCACGCAGGAACGGGTTAACCAGTTCGCCGAGGCCACCGGCGATCACCAGTGGATTCACGTGGACGTCGAGCGCGCCACCCGGGAGATCGGTGGCCCCATCGCGCACGGCTATCTCACCTTGTCCCTGATCCCGTTCCTTTCGATCGGCCTGATGCCGGTGAATGGTGTGACGCGGGGTATCAACTACGGCTCCGACAAGGTGCGCTTCATCAACATGGTGCGCGTGGGCAAGAGGGTGCGGCTGCGCCAGAAGCTGATCGGCGTCGAGGCTAAATCAGGGGGCACTCAGCTGAAGAACGAGTGCACCATTGAGATCGAGGGCGAAGAGCGGCCCGCTTGCGTCGCGCAGACCATCTCCGTGCTCTACGGCTCCTAGCCTCAGGGCTCGGTTGCGAGGCCTTCGGCGGCGACAGCGCGGTCGCCGGAAGGCGGATTGGGCGACACCGCCGAGGCCACGGCGCCGGCAAGGGTGGCTGACCGGTCTCTCGCCACGGCCGTCCCCGGCGCCTCGTCGAGCAGGGCGACGGTCTCGCGGATGAACTCGGCCTGGGTGACGATGCCGATGCCGAGATTCTCGGAGCCGACTTCAACCTGCTGGGTGAGCATGCCGGCGATCAGGCGTGTGTCGGGCGTTGTCGGGGCGCCCGGCTGGGTGTGGCCGGCCTCCCCCAGATAGACGGGGCCGCCGGAATTTCCCGGAAATACGCGGAAATCGAGCAGGAAGGTCGGAAAGGCGGCGGACGGACCCAGGGGGTAGGAGGCGACACGGCCGGCTCTCAGGATCGGGAAGCCCGCCGAATTGGCCGACAGCCCCTGCGGAAAGCCTAGCGTCATCATCTCATCGCCCGGCGCCAGGTGATAGCGGTCGAAGGCGTCGTCGCCGGCCAGCCAGTTGAGGGGGATCGCCGCCTTGGCGAAGGCCGCTGGGGCGGTGATCGAGATGGCCGCCACGTCCCGCAACGCATGGTGTCGCCAAAGCTCCTTGCCGCCGCTTCGGATGGTCAGTTTCTGCGGCGCATAACGCCAGGAGCCGTCGGGCTGCTGGATCCGGTAGCCGATGGTCGCCTTGTCGCCTTTCATGCGCTCGAAGACATGGTTGGCGGTGACCAGCACCACCCTTGGCGTGCCATCCGGCGCGGGATCGGAGATCAGGAAGCCCGTGCCGACGGTGCGCAGACCCGCGCCGATGGGTTGCTCCAGCTCCACCGTGGCGCCAATGAGATCGACGGACACGTCCAAGGCCATCGGCGCCACCCCGAGCTATGCAACTCCCACGCGGCAGTCTGGACTAGGCCATCGCGTCCGCACAGGCGTCCCGATGCCGCACCGACAAACACATCTAGGCGCCCGGGTTACTGGGGGATTACCATCAAGCCTTGGGAGGCGATCCATGCACCGAAGATATCTCCTGAAGGGTGCATCGGCGATGCCGCTCCTCGCTGGTCTGCCGGGCTTGGCTCGGGCGCGCGTCAAGGTGGGCGCCAGCCGCGTTCGCCCTACCGATCCGACGTGGCCGACCCGGGCGGATTGGGACGCGCTGAACCGCCGCGTCGGGGGGAGTCTCGTCAAACCGATCTCGATGCTCGCGCCCTGTGAAGAAGCGCCTAAGAGTCCGGTCTGTTCAGCCCTCCTAAAGCAGTTGCGCAATCCCTATTTCATCGGCGACCAGCCAAGTGGCACACAGGTTTCCGGCTGGCTGAATGCCTGGACGCCGGCCCCGAGCGCTTACGCCGTCGCGGCGCGAGATACGGCCGATGTGGTCGCGGCGGTGAACTTCGCCCGAGCGCACAACCTGCGCGTCGTGGTCAAGGGCGGCGGGCATAGCTATCAGGGCACGTCCAATGGCGCCGATTCGCTGCTGATTTGGACCCGCGCCATGCGCAATGTCACCCTGCATGACGACTTCGTCGCCAAGGGTTGCCGGCGCGGCCAGGCGCCGACTCCCGCGGTGACCATCGCGGCCGGCGCAGTGTGGATGGACGCCTACGACGCGGTGACCACCAAGGCCGGCCGATATGTTCAGGGCGGCGGCTGCACAACCGTCGGGGTGGCCGGCCATATCCAGAGCGGCGGGTTTGGATCGTATTCGAAACGCTTCGGGACGGCCGCCGGTAGCCTGTTGGAGGCGGAGGTCGTCACTGCCGACGGCGTCGTTCGCACCGTTAATGCTTGCCAGCATGCCGATCTGTTCTGGGCGATCAAGGGCGGGGGCGGCGGCAGCCTGGGCGTGGTCACCAAGGTCACCGTTCGCACCCATGAGTTACCGGCGTTGTTCGGCGGGGCGGGCGCGAAGATCAAGGCGGCCTCCGATGCGGCGTTTCAACGTTTGGTGAACCGGTTCGTCGAGTTCTACGCGTCAAGCCTGTTCAATCCCAATTGGGGCGAGCAGGTCTCGATCCGGCCAGACAACACGCTTGAAGTCTCGATGGTCAACCAGGGTCTGGACACGGCGGGGGCGACGCGAACCTGGCGACCGTTCCTCGATTGGATCACCGCCTCGCCGAGTGACTTCACTTTCCTGGAGGCTTTCTCCGTGGGCAGCGGGCCAGCCCGCGCCTGGTGGGACGTGGAAGCGCGGCGCAAACGGGGCTCCACGGCTCTGATTCCAGACAGCCGGCCAGGCGCGCCGCCGAGCCATGCCTGGTGGGACGGAGACCAGGAACAGGTCGGCGCCTTCCTGCACGGTTACGATTCCCTCTGGCTGCCCGCCACCTTGTTGCAGCCCAGCGAGCGCGAGCGTCTCGCGAAAGCCCTTTTTACCGCCAGCCGCTCGATGGCGGTTCAATTGCACTTCAACAAAGGGTTGGCGGGGGGACCGCCGGAAATGATCGCGGACGCGCGCGATACGGCGATGAACCCTGATGCTCTCAACGCCTTCGCCCTGGCCATCGTGGCCACGGGCGGGCCGCCGTCATACTACAGCTTTGTCGGCTTCTCGACCGATCTTGCTCACGCCCGCAAGGACGCGGCCAACGTCGACAAGGCCGCCGCGGCGCTGCGCCAGGTCGCCCCTCGAGCAGGCTCCTACGTCTCGGAAAGCAACTATTTCAATCAGTCCTGGCGGGACGCGTTTTGGGGCCACAACTACCCAAGACTGCGCGGCGTGAAGGCGAAATACGA
>PMOM01000155.1 GCA_003161535.1 Caulobacteraceae bacterium
AGCGCCACGACCTTGGCGGCTTCGAGGTCGGTCGCGTTCTGCCCCATTCGGGACGCCGCGCCGTGGGCCCGTTCGTGTTCCTTGATCATTTCGGTCCGGTGGATCTTCCCGCCGGCCTGCCGCGCAGCGTCGATGTGCGCCCGCATCCCCACATCGGACTTTCCACGGTCACCTATCTCTTCGAAGGTGAAATCACCCACCGCGATAGCCTCGGATCGCAGGTCGACATTCGCCCGGGCGAAGTGAACTGGATGACCGCCGGGCGCGGCATTACCCACTCCGAGAGGTTCGACACCCTGCGCCGCACCGGAGGCGCCCTGCACGGCGTGCAGGCCTGGGTCGCCCTGCCCGCCGACGCCGAAGAGATGGCGCCCGCGTTCGCCCATCACGGGCCAGAAGATCTGCCCACCTATGAATCCCCCGACGGGCTGTGGGCGCGCCTGATCGCCGGCGAGGGCTTCGGCGCCAGGGCGCGGGTGCGGACCCACTCGCCGATGTTCTACGCCCACTGGCGGCTGAGAGCCGGCGCCAGCGCCCAGATTCCCGCCGAATATTCCGAGCGGGCCGCCTTCGTCGCGGCAGGCTCCGCCACCATCGACGGCCAACAGCTCCATGCCGGTCAGATGGCCGTCTTCGCGCCGGGAGAGCCGGTATTGGTCACCGGCGGCGCCGAGGCCCAGCTCATGCTGCTGGGTGGCGAACCGGTGGGCGAGCGTTTCGTGGAGTGGAACTTCGTCTCCTCATCGAGGGACCGCATCGAGCGGGCCAAGGCCGATTGGCGCGACGGCCGCATGAAGCTACCCGATCTCGACCACGACGAATTCATTCCGCTGCCGGCCGATGCGTCACCGGCCGCGTCGACCCCGGCTCCGCCGCCGCGCTGACTGGCTTGGCCCGCGCGGCCGAGAATCCTGCCGATTTGCCGAAATATTGGCGTCAGGAATCATTTTTCTTGACATTGAAATTAAGAAACTTAATTGTTGGATCAGGAAACACGGAGTTTTGCGCTGATGACGCGCGCCGCGCCATGCGATTGGCAGGAATTGATCCAGCTCACCGAAGGACAGCCGTTCGTCGTCGAACGCGTGCGACTGGCCGCCAAGGACATCGCCATCGAGGGCGCCTTCGCCCCACCGCAATTGGCCCAGCTGGCCGCCGACGACCAGGTGTTCGTGGCCGCCTTTCTCAAGAGCCACGGCTCGATCAAGGAGATGGAGCAGGTGTTCGGCGTCAGCTATCCGACCGTGAAAGCCCGGTTGAACCGCATCGCCGGACGGCTGGATTTCGTGGAGACCAGCCCGGCCGCGCCGCGCGGCGAGGTGCTTGAGCGCCTGGCCAATGGCGAGATCAGCGCCGAAGAGGCGATCGCCGAGCTGGAGAGCCGGCAGTGACCACCACGCTTACCCCCGCCAGAGCCTTGACCGCTCGACCTGCCCGGCCGCCACGCTCCCTATCCAGGCCAAGGTCCCGAAGGACGTTTCGCCTTTGGCTGCCCATTACGCCGCTGGCGTTGATGCTGACCCCGCTGGCGCTCCTGGCGCTTCCGGTTGTCGGATTGCTCGCCGCCCGGCGCGGTCTTTCGCCCTGGCCGATCCTCTTGGGGTTGGGCGGTCTCATCGTCGCCCTTTCAGGAACCAGCGTGGAGATCGACAGTCCCACCGCCCAGGTCCGTATTCACATTTGGTAGGAGCCCGGCATGGCCATGAACGAAGATCGCAAGCGCGTGCTCTCGATGCTCGCCGAAGGCAAGATCACCGCCGACGAGGCCGAGCGTCTCCTGGGCGCCATGGAACGCGAGCCCGCGGCCGCCCCCGCCGCCGGTTTCGCCCGATCACGCGCCAACGGCGCGCCGAAGTACATGCGCGTGACGGTGGATGCCAATGAGCCCGGAGAAGGGCCCAAGAAGGTCAATATCCGTGTGCCCATGCAGCTTCTGCGCGCCGGGGTGCGGCTCGGCAGCCTGATCCCGCCGCACGCGCGCGAGAGGGTCAACGAGGCCATGCGGCGCAACGGCCTCGACATCGATATCAATCAGCTCAAGCCGGAGAATCTCGACGACCTGATCGATCAGATCAGCGACGTCGCCCTGGACGTCGATCACGAGCACGCCAAGGTGCGAATCTTCTGGGAGTAGACGGGGCTCGCGGTCCCGCTCCGCGCCGCCGATGCACGCTGCCCGGCGCTAGGTCTCCGCCAGCGCCTTCCTGGCTTGTTCCCAATATTGCGCGCCGGTGATCAAGGTGATGATCGCGGCCAGCCACAACAGGGCATGGGCGCCCAGCGTCGCCGGTCCCAGCACTCCAGGATCACTGGGCAGAGAAAAGGCCGCCCAGCAGGCCACCAGCAGCTCCGCGCCGAGCGCCACCAGTTGCAGGGTGGTTTTCCACTTGGCCAGCAGGGTCACCGGCAGGCTGACGCCCTTGCCGGCCGCCACTTCGCGCAGTGCGCTGACGGTGAATTCGCGAAACAGGATCAGCGCCGCGGGAATGGCCACCGCGGCGTTGGGACCCAGCGACAGCAGGCCCAGGATGACGCCGCAGACCAGCACCTTGTCGGCGATGGGATCGAGAATGGCGCCCCAGACGGTGGCGGCTTGCAGGCGTCTGGCCAGCCAGCCATCGAAGAAATCCGTCAAGGCCGCGACGGCGAAGGCCCAGAAGGCCCATCGTTCCAGGCCAAACTGAGTGGCCGGCGTCAGGCGATCGCTGAGCAGCGCGGCGGCGGCGAGGCCGAAGAAGGTGAACAGGGCCAGGGCGAGGCGCAGGCCAGTGAGCAGGTTGGGGAGCCGGGTCATGGCGCCAATCTAGCGCGCCCAGGCGGCTTGTGTCTCACTAGACGTGCCAAGAGACGCGGAATGGCCGGGATGGCGCGCGGCCGTCTCTCAGGCCTTGCGGAAATAGTCGTGGATGCGCTGGGCCAGGGAGGCGCTCAGGCCTTCGACCTTGGCAAGATCCTCCACCGAAGCGCGGCTGACTCCCCTGGCCGACCCGAAGGCATGCAGGAGCGCGCGCTTGCGTCCCGGGCCGATGGCCTCGATCTCGTCCAGCGGGTTCTTGCGCATGTCCATGGCTCGGCGGGTGCGGTGCGTGCCGATGGCGAAGCGGTGCGCCTCGTCGCGCAGGCGTTGCAGATAATAGAGCATCGGTGAGCGGGGCTCGAGCATGAAGGCCGCCTTGCCGGGCAGGAAGAAGCGCTCCAGGCCCGCGTCGCGATCGGGGCCCTTGGCGACGCCGACCACCGGAATGTCATCGACGCCCAGATCGGCCATGATCTCCTGCGCCGCGGCGAGCTGACCGGCCCCTCCATCCAACAGGACGAGGTCCGGACGAGGCGGATTTTCCCCCGCCTCCTCTTCCTTGGCCAGGCGCGCGAAGCGGCGACGCAAGACCTCGCGCATCATGCCGTAGTCGTCGCCGGGGGTAAGTTCCGTGCTCTTGATGTTGAATTTTCGGTACTGATTCTTCTGGAAGCCGTCCGGACCGGCGACGACCATGCCGCCCACCGCGTTCGTCCCGGAAATGTGCGAGTTGTCATAGACCTCGATGCGCTCGGGAGCCCCCTCCAGGCCGAAGGCTTCGCAAAGTTGGCCAAGCAGCTTCGATTGAGCGGAACTCTCCGCCATCTTGCGGCCAAGGGCTTCGCGGGCATTGCTCAAGGCATGATCGATCAGTCGCCGCTTTTCGCCTCGGCGGGGCATTAGGATTTCGATCCTGCGTCCCGCCTTCAGGCTTAGGGCTTCGCGCATAAGCTCGCCGTCGGCGGGTTCGACATTGACCAGGATGAGCTTGGCGATCGGCCTGTCGTCGTAGAACTGGCCAAGGAAGGCGGCCATGATCTCGGGGGCTTCGTCGGAGCGGTCCACGCGCGGGAAATAGGCTCGGTTGCCCCAGTTCTGTCCGGCGCGGAAGAAGAACACCTGAACGCAGGCCTGACCCCCCTCGGCGTGCAGGGCGAAGACGTCCGCCTCGTCGAGAGTCTCCGCGTTGATCTGGGTCTCCTGGGCGATCGACGACAGAGCGCGGATGCGATCGCGCAGGCGCGCCGCCCGCTCGAACTCAAGATCGTCGGACGCGGCCTGCATGTCCGCGCTCATCCGTCCCATGACCATGCGGCTCTTGCCGCGCAGGAAGGCCTCGGCCTGGCCGACCAGGACTCGATAATCGTCCAGCGAGATCAGGCCGGTGCACGGGGCCGAGCAGCGACGGATTTGGTGCAGCAAGCAGGGGCGCGTGCGGCTTTCGTAGACGGCGTCGGAGCACGAGCGCAGCAGGAACGCCTTTTGCAGGGTGTTGAGTGTGCGGTTGACCGCCCAGGCGCTGGCGAAGGGACCGAAGTAGTCGCCCTTGATCGAGTGCGCGCCCCGGTGCTTGCGCAATTGCGCGGCGGGATGCTCGCGGGCGATGACGATCTCGGGGAAGCTCTTGTCGTCGCGCAGCAGCACGTTGAAGCGCGGCTTGAGCTGCTTGATCAGGTTGATCTCGAGCAGCAGGGCGTCGGTCTCGGTGCGGGTGGTGGTGAACTCCATGGCCCGCGTCAGATCGACCATCAGGGCGATGCGCTGGGTGTGCAGGCGGCCCTGGGCGTACTGGGTCACCCGTTTCTTCAGGCTGGCGGCCTTGCCGACATAGAGCGCCTCGCCCGCCTCGCCGAACATGCGATAGACGCCGGGCGCATCGGGCAGCCGACGCACCAGGTCCTTGATCAGGCTGGCGCCGGTGAGGGGCGAGGTCGCATCGTCGGCCATGCCGGCCAATATAGGCCCGTCCGAGGACCGGCGCCCTTAGGAAGCCAGGAAGGCGTCCAGATCGGCCGCGAAGGCCGCCGGCTGATCGAACATGATGAAGTGCCGCGAGCCATCGACGCGCCTGAGTATGACGTGCGGAAGGCCGGCGAAGGCCGCGCCATAGATCTTGTCGGCGGCGCCCACCGGCGCGCCCAGGGAAACATTGTCCGGGTAGAGCACGGTGATCGGGGTCGTGATGGCCGGCAGGCCGGCTCTCAGGTCAAGGAGAAGATCGTCGGCCAGGGCGTGTTGCACGACGGCCGGATCGCTGGCCTCGCCCCAGGCGACAATCCTAGCCCGATCGGCGTCGCCGGTGACCATGGGCTCGATCATCTTNNACCTGATCGACGGTCGCCGAGGGGCCCATCATCACCGCGGCGAAGAACGGAAAGGCGTCGACGATGAGCGCCTTTTTCAGGTCGGCTGGATGATGTTCGGCCAGATACAGCGCGATGGTTCCACCCAGGGAGTGGCCGATCACCACCGCGGGCGCGAGCCTTTGGGCGACAATGTAGGCGTCGATAGCCTCGGCCGTGGGAGCCAGCACATCGTCCGTCCCGTTGCCGCGGGCCGGCTCGCCGGCGAATCCCGCGATCTGGATCAGATGCAGCCGGTAGCGCCCGCGCAAACGCTCCGCGGTGGCTCGCCAGGTCTCCCGCGACGAGGCCAGCCCCGGGATGAACACAAGATCAGGGCCATGGCCGATGACTTCGATGCTGATCCTGTCGCGCACCGTCAGGGCGCTGTCGCCGAACAGTCTCGGCGCCGGGGGCGGGGTCTGCGCGGCGGCGGCGGCCGCGGCCAGAGCGGCGGCGCAAATGGCGCCGGCGAACATCGATGCACTGAACGAAGACATGGACATTGGGCTCCAGGACAAGGTTGGCGCGCCGGAGTGGCGCCTTTAGGTCTAGTTGGATTCCGCGACCAGGATGGCCATGGCGTCAAGGTAGGCCACGAAGGCGGCCCGGCCGCGATCGGTGAGCCGCACCCGGGTCAAAGGCTTGCGATCGACAAAGCGCTTTTCGACGCCGACGTAGCCCGCCTCTTCAAGTTTGCGAAGATGGACCGAAAGATTGCCGTCGGTGGCCTGCAGGCGAGCCTTGAGCTGGTTGAAGTCCGCGCCCTCGCGCCCGGCCAGATAGGCCATGACGCCCAAACGCACGCGGCCATGGATGACCTCGTCGATGGCCTCGATGTTGAAACTGTCCACGGCGACGGCCCGTCAAACGGACTTGGGGACTTGGCGCATCAAGGCGACGCCGGGGGCCACCGCCAGCAGCATCAAGGCCGTGGCGAAGACGAGGAACACCCATGGCGTCACCGCGAACATGGCCACCACCACGGCGCCGGCATAGGAGCCGATGGCCGTCAGCCAAATCCACCTCTTGCCGGTCATGGCGGCGGCCACCATCCAGGCCAGGCCGTAGAGGGCCAGGACGATCGAGGGCAGCAGCAGCAGGGCGATGGCGCTGTGCGTCCGCCAGCAGACAATGGCGATGGCCGCCCACAGGGTGNNCCGACGCCCTGCCAGGCGATGCCGGTGGCGCGGTTCGCGCCTGTCTGGGCCTTCGTGGGGCTCAGCCGCCGTCGGATCGGGATGATGACGCCAAGGAAGACCGCCAGCGCCGCCAGCCAGATCAGGGGCAATGCCCAGGGCGAGGCGACGATCCGGCCGCTCGCCACCAGCCAGTGGGCGACGCTGGCCGAACCGAATATGCCCCCGGCGGCCACCAGCATCGAGCCGCCGAGAAGGGGCGCCGAACGCCCATCCTGGGCCAGGCCTCTGAGGAAGGCGATGTCGGCGTGAAGGGATTGCAGGTCGTCGGTCATGGGTCAGGTCTCCGGTTGGGAAGCCCTTCATACGACAATGCACTTTATGTTGTAAAGTACTTTCTTTCGCGTCTCAGGAGTGGAACGTCCGCTCCACTTGCGCCTTGGGCAGGCGAAACCGCACCTCGTCGCGGGCGAAGTCCAGGCAGACCGATTCGAAACGCGTGAGGATATCGACGCCGATCAGAATCGCCGGCTTGTTGGTCAGGTCCCACATCGTGAAGGTATGCAGATCGGCGAAGGCGACCGGCCAGTTGGGCAGCCCCATGCCGCCGACGCGCAGGTGCGGCAGATCGGCCATTTGCGCGGAGATGGTCTGGCCCGTGGCGCTCAGGATCAGGGTTTCCATGCGTGAACTGGTCGGATGGCGGGCGAGCGCCAAGTTTCGCAGGGCCAGATTGCCGATGGTGTTCTGCGCCCCCGAATCGAGAAAGGCGATGATCGGAACGCCGGCCAGGTCGGCGTCCACCAAGGTGAGCTGCCCATTGCGGCGGTGCGCCTTGACGGTGATATCGTCTGGGTCGCGCCACGGTCGTCCCCCGTGCTCAACGCTCAGGGTCTGATCGCGAAAATCCAAGGTCAGCCGTTCGCCCTCCAATTGGTCCAGCCCCAGCATGCCCGCCCCACCGATGGCCGCCGCCGGAAGGATGGAAAGCACGGCGCCAAGCTTGGTGCGGCCGCCGATACCCAGCGCGGCGATGGTGGTGGGGGCCATTTGAGCGCCGGCGACGCCGTTGAGCAGGGCCGAGGCGTCCAGTGGGAGACGAAGCTTCGCGGCCAGCTCCTCGGAAACCACCGACTGGTTGGCCCCGGTATCGACCACGAAGGCGAAGGGGCCCTGTCCATCAATGTGGATCGGCACGGTCATCCGCCGATAGATGTCGGCGACGCCAGAAAGATTGGTGGGGGGCGCGTAGGGCTGCTCGACCATGGGGCTGAGCCGCGAGCCGGTGATCCCCTCGACCATGGCCCCGGCGGGGCCCGCGCACATCGCCGACGCTCCGACGAGACCGGCGACTTGCCTACGACTGAAACTGCGCTGCGTCATTCGACGCGCCCTTCATCTCGATAGCGGGATCATACACCCGCCCGGGCCGTTTCAAGCGGGAAATCGGGAAAATTGACGCCTACCCATCCACCGCGACGTCGATCTGGCCACCCAAGGCGCGGAACTTCTCGGCCATCTGAGCCATCCCCGCCTGCGCCACATCGTTCTGGCCAGCCGCTGCGTCGCGGATTTCCTGGCTGATCTTCATCGAACAGAACTTGGGCCCGCACATGGAGCAGAAATGCGCCGTCTTGTGCGCCTCCTTGGGCAGCGACTCGTCGTGGAACTCCCGCGCCGTCTCGGGATCGAGTCCGAGGTTGAACTGATCCTCCCAGCGGAACTCGAAGCGGGCGCGGGACAGGGCGTCGTCCCAGGCGCGGGCCGAGGGATGGCCCTTGGCGAGGTCGGCGGCGTGGGCGGCGATCTTATAGGCGATCACCCCCTGTTTGACGTCCTCACGGTCGGG
Organism: Caulobacteraceae bacterium; assembly: GCA_003161535.1. Taxonomy (GTDB): domain Bacteria; phylum Pseudomonadota; class Alphaproteobacteria; order Caulobacterales; family Caulobacteraceae; genus Acaudatibacter. The sequence goes on from PMOM01000155.1 coordinate 8,128, forward strand.
CAGGCCCAGATGCTCCTTGGGGGTGACGTAGCAAAGCATGGCCGTACCGAACCAGCCGATCATCGCCGNNGCGCCGATGGCCGAGGTGATGTGGTCGTAGCCGGGCGCCACGTCGGTGGTCAGCGGTCCCAGAGTATAGAACGGCGCCTCGTGGCAGACGGCGAGCTGCTTTTCCATATTTGCCTTGATCTTGTGCATCGGCAC
>PMOM01000056.1 GCA_003161535.1 Caulobacteraceae bacterium
TTTCGCAAGACGGCCGCCACCCTCCTTAAGATCACTTTCGCGTCGGGCGCGCTGGCCGCCGCCGCCTGCGTGCCGCTGAACAGCTATCAGGGCTTCCAGGCCATCGATCAGACGCCCTCCGACGTCAAGGTCGGGCAGGACACCCGCGCCACGGTCCTGGCCCGCCTGGGCACGCCGACGGCGACCGCGACGTTCGATAAGGACACCTGGTTCTACATCTCCCAGGTCTCCAGCAAGACGGCCTTCTATCATCCCCACGTCAGCAGGCGCGATGTGGTGGCCATCGCCTTCACCAAGGGCGCCGATCAGGTCAGCGCCGTCAACACCTACACGCTCAAGGATGGCCGGGTGATCGCCTATAATGGCCGTGAAACGCCCACCCGCGGCCGGTCACTGAGCGCCCTTGAGCAGCTTCTGGGCAGCATCAGCGGGGCCGGCGCCCTGCCCATCGACGAGAATCAGACCCCCAACTCCCATGGCGACACCTCGCCGCACTAAGAGCAAGACCCGGCTAAGCCGACCCATCCATTGCGTCTTCCCCGCGAAAGCGGGGACCCAGCGCAAGGACTCTTGGTCAAGTTCCGCCTTGCATAGCCCAGGTCAAAAAAACCTGGGTCCCCGCCTTCGCGGGGAAAACGAAGAAAGAGCGAGTCGCCGATAATCCCACGAAGCCCTGCCCACGCCCCAATTTTTGAGTAGCCAGGGCGCGCCGCTTGGCTAAAGTCAAAATCGGTCAATTTCAAAGAGAGCTAGAGAGCCATGCGCGAAGCCGTCCTCGTTTCCTACGCCCGCACGGGCCTGGCCAAATCGGGCCGGGGCGGGTTCAACATCACGCCCACCGTCTCCATGGCCGCCCACGCGGTGAAGCACGCCGTCGCCAAGGCGGGGGTGGAGCTCGAAGCGGTGGAGGACTGCTACATGGGCAACGCCGCCCACGGCGCGGGCAATATCGGACGCCAGGCCGCATTGCTCGCCGGCCTGCCGATCACCACTTCGGGCGTCACCGTCAACCGCTTCTGCTCCTCGGGCCTGCAGACCATCGCCATGGCCGCGCGCTATGTCGTCGACGACGGCGCCAATTGCGTGGTGGCCGGCGGCGTCGAGTCGATCAGCTTTCCCGGCGGCGGCGGATCGCGCGAGAACAACGATCCCAAGCTCACCGAAATGTATCCCGACATCTTCATGCCGATGATCGACACCGCCGATATCGTCGCCGAACGCTACAAGGTCTCCCGCGAGTACCAGGACGAATATTCCCTGGAATCCCAGCGGCGCATGGCCGCCGCCCAGCAGGCCGGCAAGTTCACCGACGAGATCGTCCCCATGCGGACCAAGATGAAGCTGGTCAACAAGGAGACGAAGGAAGAAAGCGTCATCGACTATGTGGTCGACCGCGACGAGTGCAATCGGCCCGACACCACCATCGAAGGCCTGCGAAAGCTCGAGCCCGTGCGCGGCGCCGGCCCCGGTCACTACATCACCGCCGGCAACGCCTCCCAGCTATCGGACGGCGCGGCCATGGTGGTGATCATGGAAGCCAAGGAAGCCGAGCGCCGGGGCCTCAAGCCCATGGGCGCGTTCAAGGGCTGGGCCGTGGCCGGCTGCCGTCCCGACGAGATGGGCATCGGCCCGGTGTTCGCCGTGCCGCGCCTGCTCGAGCGTCACGGCCTGAAGGTTTCAGACATCGATCTTTGGGAGCTCAACGAGGCCTTCGCCAGCCAGTGCCTGTACAGCCGCGACACGCTCGGCATCGATCCGGAAAAATACAACGTCAACGGCGGCTCCATCGCCATCGGCCACCCCTTCGGCATGACCGGCGCGCGCCTGGCCGGCCACGTCCTGCAGGAAGGCCGCCGCCGCGGCGCCAAGCACGCCGTCGTCTCCATGTGCATCGGCGGCGGCATGGGCGGCGCGGGCCTGTTCGAAGTGTACAACTAGCCTTCCCGTCGTCGGCGCGCCGCTCCTATTCCTCCTCCGCAAAGCGGGGGAGGGGGACCGCGAAGCGGTGGAGGGGGCGGGTGCGCGCAAGGGCCTGACGCGAGGCCGGTCAATCGGACCCACTCGGTGCAGTGTCACCGTAGCGGCCCCACATAGGGAAGAAGCACATGGATTTGCAGTCTTCGACCGAACTGACCCGCCGCGGAGCGGTCGCGGCAACGGTTGCCGGACTTTTCCTTCCGGCCTTCCCAAGTCGGGGCCTCGCCGCCGTCGATGTTCAGCCGATGGCGCGAGTCAGTCATTTTCCCCAGATGCCGACGGGCTTCGTCGGCGTGACGCCCTGCGGTTCTCATGCGCCGCCGGCCACCATCCATAGCTTCGCCAGAATCGCGCCGGAGAGTGAACCAGGCGAAGCGCTGGAAATCACGGGCATTGTTTACCGTCACGACCGCCGGACGCCCGCGCCGGGGATGGTGGTTTTCGCCTACCACACCGATGCACGGGGCCGTTACAACACGCCCAATTCGCCGTTCAATCCGCGCCTCTATGGCTGGGTCAAATCGGATGGGGATGGGCGATATGGCTTCCGCACCATCCGGCCCGCGCCCTATCCCGACCATTCGACGCCCGCGCACATTCATGTCAGCCTGTTCGGCGCCGGCGTGCCCGAATATTGGGTCGATGATTACTGGTTCGCCGGCGATCCATTGATCACGCCGGCTCAACGCCGATTGTTGACAAATCGCGGCGGCGGCGGCGAAACGATGACGTTGCGGCGCGGCGCCGATGGCGTTTTGCGTGGAAAGCGCGACTTCGTGGTCGAGCATGTGACGGTCAGCGGCGGCTGCACGATTTTGTCCGCCTAGGCCAGCATTGTGGCCCCGCGCCCAGTGTCGCCGGCGCTTGCTTGACCATGATCCTCCTCCGCAAAGCGGGGGAGGGGGACCGCGAAGCGGTGGAGGGGGCGGGTGCGGGCATCGGCCCCTAAGCCGCTCGCGTCGATCAACGCCTCTCGACGTTCGTCCCAATCCACCCAGCCATCGCCTCGACGTCCATCTCCCCGGCGGCGAGCTTGAACATGGTGAGCGCGGCGTCGGCGGGATTGGCCGTCAGGCGCAGCCCGTTGGTCTCGAGAAACAGGCCAGCGGCTAGAAAGGCCGAGCGCTTGTTTCCGTCGATGAACGGGTGGTTGGCGCAAATCGCCAGGGCGTAGGTCGCGGCTAGATCGACGATGCCGACCGCTCCTTCATAGTCGTGGCGATTCCTCGGTCGGGCGAGCGCTGAATCCAGCAAACCTTCGTCGCGCAGGCCCCGCTTGCCGCCATGCAGGGCGAGGCTGCGGTCGTGCAGGGCGATGATCCCAGGTTTGGTGATCCAGCGCGGCTCGCCGGCGCTCATTTCGCCAGGGCGCGGAAGGTGTCGCGATAGCGATCCATGAAGGCCTCGCCCAGGCGGATTTCCTCGGCGGTCGCCTCGTTGAGCGCGCTCAATTTGAACTCGCCGCCCGGCAGTTCGGTGAGATACAGGGCGTCGCCCTTGCCGGCGTTGAGCTTGAGGAGCGCTTCCTTGGGCAGGACGACGCCAAGCGAATTGCCGACGGCGTTGATTTTCAATTGGATCATTGGACGCGCTTTCATCGGCGGCTCATGCTCTCAGTCATAACGCATGTACTCACGCCTCGGAAGCCTTGATCGCGGGCGATCGAACTTGCCGCGCCTCGTGCTAAAGCCGACCGATGCCAAGGCCGGACACAACCGCCGAGGGTCTGCGGGTCGCCATCGGATTTCCCAGCGCGGTGATGTTGGTGATGGGCGGCATCGTCGGGGTCGGCATCTTCGTCAACCCGGCGGTGGTCGCCCGCGGCCTGCATTCGCCCGCTCTGGTGCTGGCGGCCTGGACCCTGGGCGGCGTCATCGCCCTGCTAGGCGCCTTCGTCTATGCCGAGCTTGCCGCGCGCATGCCCGCCACCGGCGGCGAGTACGCCTATCTGCGCGCCGCCTTTGGGCCTCTGGCCGGCTTCCTGTTCGGCTGGACCACGCTGCTGGTGGTGCAGGCCGGCGGCATGGCCGCGGTGACGATCATCTTCGCCAAGAACCTCGACGTCCTCGTCGGCGGCGGAATTTCGCAGGGCGCGGTGGTGGTCGGCGTGCTGGCCGGCCTGGCGGCGATAAACTGCCTGGGCGTCAGATCGGGGAACGGCGTGCAGACCTCCCTGGGCGCGCTGAAGATCGTCGTCATCGCCGCGGTGGTGGTCGCCGGGTTGTTGCTGGCGCCTCACCTTGGCGCCACGCCGCGCGCGACGCCGGACGGTTCGCTAAAGCCCAACTTCGTCAAGTCCTTCGGCGCCGCGATGATCCCCGTGGTGTTCAGCTACGGCGGCTGGCAGACGGCCAACTATGTGGCCGGGGAGATGAAGGATCCCGGGCGCAATCTCGCCCGCGCCCTGGTGGCCGGGGTGATCGCCGTCATCGCGCTCTATCTTCTGGTCAACATCGCCATGCTGCGCGGCCTGGGCGTGGGCGCCCTGGGCGCGACTCTCACCCCGACGTCCGACGTCCTGCAACGCGCAGTGGGCGGCCCCGGCGCCCGCCTCGCCGCCGCCGCCATCGCCCTGTCGGCCATCGCCTTTCTGAGCCAGGCCATGCTCACCGGGCCCCGGGTCTATTTCGCCATGGCCCGCGATGGCCTGTTTTTCCGCCAGGTCGGAGACGTCGCCCGCGCCAGCCGCGCGCCGGTCATCGCCATCGTGCTGCAGGCGGCGTGGACCGGCGTGCTGGCGCTGTCGGGAAGCTACGAGCAGATCCTCAGCTACGTCATCGCCATGAACTTCCTGTTCTTTGGCCTGAGCGCCTCGTGCCTCTTCGTGTTTCGCCGCCGTGAGCGGGCGGCCGGCTCAACGATGGACGCGGAGGGCTTTCGCGCCCCCTGGCACCCGTGGACCACCGGCGCCTTCATCCTCGCCTGCGTCCTGGTGGTGGCGTCCTCCTTCTGGGCCTATCCGGTGAACAGCGTGATCGGCTACGCCATCATGCTGGCCGGCGTGCCGCCCTATCTTTATTGGCGCCGCCAAGCGGCAACGCGCCCGTCGGCTCCGGCATGACCGCCCCGCGCCACATGCAGTCAGACTATATGCATTTCGCCAAGCTGGAGACGGCGGCGAAGTACAATCTCGCCTCCAGCGGCGTCGCCGATCGCGCCCTGGGCGACCTCGGCGTTTGCCTGGCCGACCTGGAGCTGCACGGCGCCAACGCCTACGGCTGGCCGCCCCTCGTCGAGGCGATCGCGCAGCGCTTCGCCGTCCCGACCGCCTGCGTGGTCACCGCGGCTGGGACCTCCTTCGCCAACCATCTGGCCCTGGCGGCCCTCGTCGCGCCCGGCGACGAGGTGCTGGTGGAAGATCCCACCTACGAGCTTCTCCTGTCCACCCTGGGCTATCTGCAAGCCAAGGTCCGCGCCTTCCAGCGTCGCCCCGAAGCGGCATGGAGACTCGATCCCGATGAAGTGGCCGCGCGCCTGACGCCCGACACCCGCCTGGTCGTGCTGACCAATCTGCACAACCCCTCCAGCGCCCTGGCCGACCATGCGACGATCCAGGCCATCGCCCAGGCGGCGGACAAGGTCGGCGCCAAGGTGCTGATCGACGAGGTCTATCTCGAACTGATGTTCCGGGACGGAAAGGCGCGCACGGCCTTTCGCCACGACGGCGCCATCGTCGTGACCAGCAGCCTGACCAAGGCCTATGGCTTGAGCGGCCTGCGCTGCGGCTGGATTCTCGCGCCCGCTGAGGCAGCCCAACGCATGTGGCGGCTGAACGATCTCTTCGCGGTGAAACCACCGCACATCGCCGAACGCCTGAGCGTCATCGCTCTGGGAAAGCTTGAACCCTTGCGCGCCCGCGCCAACGCCACGCTCGATGAGAACCGCGCGGCCTATCGCGAACTCCTCGGCGCGCACGGCGGCCTCGACCAGGTCATCTTCGATCAGGGAACCACCGTGTTTCCGCGCCTGAGGACTGGCGACGGAGACGCCTTCTCTGAACGGCTCACGGCCCGATTCGAGACCACCGTCGTTCCCGGCCGCTTCTTCGGCCGTCCCGATCATATCCGCGTGGGCCTGGGCGGCGATCCGGCCCTGACGCGCACCGGCCTGGAGCGGGTGGCCGAGGCGCTTGGGGAACCCTTCTCCCACGCCAACGAGAAGGAGGGGCCCGCGCCGTCAGGCGTGGGAGGATGAGGGGTTATGCGGCCAGCCAT
>PMOM01000091.1 GCA_003161535.1 Caulobacteraceae bacterium
GGCGCCGACAGGGCGAAGGCGTAGAAGGCCCCCAGCATGCAGAGATTGGCGACGCCCAGGCGCCAGACGCGCGGATCGAAGAGGGCGGCGCTCAGGGTCTGCTCCCCCGGCGGCCCAAGCGCGGCCTTGTCGGCCGCCAGGCGACCCTCGATCCAGGCGCGTTCATCAGCGGTGAGCCACGCCGCCCGCGCCGGACTGTCGGGAAGGAAGACCAGGATGACCACGCTCAGCAATACGGCCGGCAGGCCCTCCACCGCGAACAGCCACTGCCATCCGGCCAGGCCCCATGTCCCGCGCAGATCCAGCAGCGACCCGGCGATGGCGCCCATGACCACCGAGCTTAGCGGCAGGGCGACGTAGAAGCGGCTGATCGCCCGGCCGCGCTGGGCGGCGGGAAACCACTGCATCAGATAGAAGACCACGCCCGGAAAGAAGCCGGCCTCCGCCGCCCCCAGCAAGAAGCGCATGACGTAGAACTGCGTCGGCGTGCGCACCAGCATCATGCCCGCCGCGATCAGGCCCCAGGTCAGCATGATCCGCGCCATCCAGCGACGCGCCCCAAAGCGCATCAGCATCAGGTTCGAGGGAACTTCCAGGAGGGCGTAGCTTAAGAAAAACAGGCCCGCGCCCAGGCCATAGACCGAGGCGCTGAAGCGCAGATCGTGGTTCATCTGCAGGGCGGCGAAGCTGATGTTCAGCCGGTCCATGTAGGCGATGCCGTAGCCCAGCCCGATCAGCGGCAGCAGGCGCCAGGAGGCTTTGCGCAGCGCCGCGCGGCCGACCTGGGCGTCGCGGGCGGCGCCCTCTGGATCGTCGGCGACGGCCACGGGCCTAGAGCGCCTCGCCCTTGAGGAGTCTCGGCAGATCGCCAACCGCGCCGCCGGCCTCGGCCATGAAGAAGCGCCGCGCCGGACCGATGTGGTTGACCAGCGCCATGCCGGCGCCTCGCGCGGCGCGCACGATCGGATGGTTGTTGGAGAAGAGCCGCGTGAAGAGATCGGTGGCCAGGGCCACGCCGACATTGTCCACCCCGCGCCAGCGGCCGTAGCGCTCCAGCACCGCCAAGCTTCCGAAGTCCTCGCCCAGGCGTACCGCCTCGATCAGCACCTGGGCCAGGGCGGCGGCGTCTTTCAGCCCCATGTTCAGGCCCTGACCGGCGATGGGGTGGATGGCGTGGGCGGCATCCCCGATCAGCGCCGTGCGCGGCGCGGTCAGTTTGTCGGCCAGCTGCAAGGAAAGCGGATAAACAAAGCGCGGGCCGACCACCTCGATCTTGCCCAGGAAATCGCCGAACCGGCGCCGCAGGTGGGCCTCGAAGGCCTCGGGACCCACCGCCTTGAGGGCCGCGCCCCGCGCCGCGCTCTCGGTCCACACCAAGCTGGCGCGACGCTCGGTGAGCGGCAGGATGGCGAAGGGGCCGGACGGCAGGAAGTGCTCATAGGCGACGCCCTCATGGTCGCGCTCCAGCGCCACCGTGGCGACCACCCCGGCTTGGCGGTAGTCCCAGCCGGTGACACCGATACCCGCTTCGCTTCGCACCCGCGAGCCGCGGCCATCGGCGCCGACCACCAGCGGCGCGGCCAGCACCCGGCCGCCCTCCAGGGTGACGCGGGCGACCGCGGGCGTGACTTCGACGGAGGCGACCTTCGCCGGGGCCAGCACCTCGATCCCCGAGGCGCCGACGGCGCGGGCCAGGGCGGCGCGGATGTGCCGGTTTTCCAGCATGTAGCCGAGCGGCTCGCCATCCGTTCGGTCCGCGATCTCCTCGGCGTCGAAGCGCAGCCAGGGCGGCGCCGGACCCCTGGCCGACGCGCCTGGCGGGCGGCCATCGGTGACCAGGATCTGTTCGATGCGCTGGGCGCGCGGCTCCAGCAAAGGCGCGACGCCAAGCGCCCGCCACTGGCGGAAAGCGGAAAAGGAGATGGCGCTGGCCCGACCGTCGAAGGCCTCGGCGACCTGTTCGGCGAAGGGCTGCGGATCGATGAGCACGACCTTCAGGCCCGCCCCGGTCAGCGCCAGGGCCACCGTCGCCCCCGCCATTCCCGCCCCGGCGATGATGACGTCAGCGTCTGGCATCACCTCTGCTCCCTTACCCCTCCTCTTCGCTCGGCAGGCCCATCATGTGAAAGCCGGCGTCGACGTGGACGATCTCGCCGGTGGTCGAGCGGCCAAGGTCCGAGAGCAGCCACAAGGCCGCGCCGGCGACGCCTTCCATGGTGGTGTCCTCCTTGAGAGCGCTCAGCGCCCGGCCCCGGGCGAGCATGCTTCGGCCGCCGGAAATCCCGGCCAGGGAAAGGGTGCGCATGGCGCCGGCCGAGATGGCGTTGACGCGGATGGCCTGGGGGCCAAGGTCGCGGGCGATGTAGCGCGTCGCCGCCTCCAGCGCCGCCTTGGCCACGCCCATGGTGTTGTAGTTGGGGATGGCCCGCTCGGAGCCGAGGTAGGTCAGGGTGATCATCGCCCCGCCGTTTGGCATCAGCCGCGCGGCGCGGCGGGCGGAGTCGACGAAGCTGTAGGCGGAAATATCCAGGGCCTGAGCGAAGCCTTCGCGGGTGGCGTTCTCCACGAACGAGCCCTTGATCTGGTCGGGGCCGGCGAAGGCGATGGCGTGGACCAGAAAATCGATCGAACCCCAGGCGTCCTCGATCACCTTGAAGGCCGCCTCCATGGACGCGTCGCTGGACGCATCGAAGGTCGCGTAGACCTTGGCGCCGATGCTCTCCCCCAGCGGCCGCACGCGCTTTTCGTTGGATTCCATATAGGCCAGCGCCACCTGGGCGCCCTGGGCGGCGAGCTGGGCGGCGATGCCCCAGGCGATGGAATTCTTGTTGGCCACCCCCATCACCACGCCGCGCTTGCCGGCCATCAGCGCGCCCTTGGGCAGATCGTATTCGTCGTCCATGGCGATCGCCTGTCCCCTTGGGTTCCGCGTCGAGTGTTCCTATCAGGGGCGCGCGGGGGCGGGAAGCGAGGGCGGCATTCCAGACCCTTCTCCCATAGGGAGAAGGAGGGGCCCACGCCGTCAGGCGTGGGAGGATGAGGGGTTATGTGGCTGGCAGGGTAACCCCTCACCCTCCCAGCTTNNTGGGCCCCTCCCTCTCCCTGTGGGAGAGGGTAATTCGCGCGAAGCGCTATCTTTTGTCCTTCGTGCTCTTGGTGAGCTTCGTGGTTAAAGCCTTCTTCCTGGTCACGAAACCATCGGCATAGGGCTTGCCGTCGGCCGACAGCAGGACGGCGATGGCGCGGGTGGCGGGAAATTCCGCGCAGATGGCCATGACGATCACCGTCAGCGGCGTCGACAGAAAGGCCCCGGCGACGCCGAAGATCACCCCCCAGAAAGCCAGCGACAGCAGCACGACGATGGGATCGATGTTCAGCCTCTGGCCCTGCATGCGCGGCTGCACCACATGGCTGACGGTGAAGTGGACCGCTTCGAGGCCGACCAGAAGCGCCGCCGGCTTCCATACGCTGTCCAGCTCGACCAGGCCGAAGAGGGGCGGCAGGAGCACGCCGATGGCCGCGCCGATGGCCGGAATGTAGTTGGCCAGAAAGATCAGGAAGGCCCAGAAGATCACGTGCGAGAGGCCCGTGGCCCACATCAGCAGCGCCGAGGCGCCGGCGATGATCACCCCCACCATGGTCTGCACCCAGATATAACTCTCCACGCCCCGCTGAATGCGGCCGATGACCAGCACCGCCTCGGCGTGGCCCTCCTGGAAAAGCTCGACGAGCTTGTTCCTCGCGCTTCGCCGCGAGGCAAGCATGAAGCCCAGATAGACCAGGACGAAGACGGCGCCCTCGAAGATGTGGCCAGCCACCCGCGCCGCGCCGCGCACATAGCGGCCAGGATTGAGCTGATGGAAAAGCTCGTTGATGGTCGGCGCCGCCGCCAGGCCCAGCTTGTCGGAGGCCATCTGCAACAGGACGTCCAGGCGCGCGGCGTACAGGCTGCCATCGCGCACCATCTGTCCGGCGTTGTCGGCGATCAGCCAGATCGAGGCGCCAAACAGCGCCACCACCACCGCGATCGCCGCCGGCAGCGCCGCCTTGGCCGGGAACCGCGCGCGCAGGACCAGAGCGTCTTCCAGGCCGCCAATCAGCAGCAGCAGGAAGATCGCCAGCACGAAGGGCGTCAGGATATGGCGCAGCGCCCAAAGCGCGAAGGCCCCGGCGATCACCGCCAGCACGGCCACCGCCGTCTTCAGAAAAGCCAGCCGATCAGGCGCGTGCGGAGGGGGCGGCGCTGTCATCGCCTTTCCCTAGCGCGACTGCGTTGGGCGACCAAGCGCTGGCGCCGCCTTGCGCCCCCTCAGTCAGCTTGCGAGAGGGCAAGCCGCCAGTTCCCCCATAAGGGGCGCAATGGCTTTCTCTCATTCCTCCCCTGCGCATCTTCGCGGGGGAGGGGGACCGAAGCGGTGGAGGGGGCGGCGGCGTCCCCCTCGCTTGGATGTCAGTGAATCGCCGCCTTCAGGCTCTCCAGCTCTTCCTTGAGGCGCAATTTCTGTCGCTTGAGTTCGTGGACCCGCACCGTGTCCGCGGCTGGTCGGCTGACCTCGTCCTCGATCGCCCTTTCGAGCGATTGGTGACGGACGCCAAGTTCGCGGATGCGGGCTTCGATCGCCATGGTCATACGACTCCTTCTGTTGAACTTGAGGGGCACACTGAACCCCTGACGCTTAGCTGTCAGATCACATATGCTTGCACACGGCGTCGCCAAGACGGCCGGGCGAAAAACCGGCGGCAAGAGAGCTTCCCATGATCAAAAATGCGGCATCGCGGCTGGTGGTGGGCATCTCGGGCGCTTCGGGGATCGTCTACGGGGTGCGCGTCCTGGACGCCTGCCGCGAGCTTGGCGTCGAGAGCCACCTGATCGTCAGCCGCGCCGCCGTGCTCACCCTGGCCCAGGAAACCGACCTTAGCCTCGCCGATCTGACGGCCAAGGCGTCCGTCCATCACCGGGTCGGCGACATCGGCGCGGCGGTGGCCTCGGGCTCCTTCCCGACGCTCGGCATGATCATCGCCCCCTGCTCGGTTCGCACCATGAGCGAGATCGCCACCGGTGCGACCTCCTCGCTGCTGACCCGCGCGGCGGACGTCACGCTGAAGGAGCGGCGCCACCTGGTGCTGATGGTCCGCGAGACGCCCTTGCACCTTGGCCACCTGCGCACCCTGGTCAGTCTCGCCGAGATGGGCGCGGTGATCGCTCCGCCCTTGCCGGCCTTCTACGCCGCGCCGCGCGGCCTTGAGGACATGGTCGACCAGTCGGTGGGCCGGGCGCTGGACATCTTCGGCCTGGCCTGGAACCGCGTGCGCCGATGGGGCGACGATCTGCCGGCGCTGGCGGGCGGCGCCGAGGAACGAGAGGATTGACCCTCTGGGACTACGCGCTCGGCGCCTGGCGCCGTCCGGCGGTCGAAGCCGCCTGCCTGGATCTGCAGACCCTGCATGGCCAGTGCGCGCCCCTCTTCCTGTGGCGCCTGTGGACCCTGGCGGAGGGGCGGCCGGTGGACGACTCCACGCTCAAGGCCGCCGTCGCCGCCGCCAGGACCTGGGAGAGCGCGGTGATCGGACCCCTGCGCTCGGCCCGGCGCGCCCTGAAGGAGACCTCGCCCGGGATCCCTGATGAGGCGAGGATAGCCCTGCGCGACCAGGTCCGCGCCGCGGAACTGGCCGCCGAACGCATACTGCTGGACGCCCTGGACGCCTTGACCCGCGCCCCGGGCGGCCATCAGGCCGAACCCCTGCCCGCACTCACCAAGCTGGCCGCCGCCTGGGGCGCCCCGGCCCCGGCCGATGCCCTGAAGCGCCTGCTGGCCGCCGCTCTTTAGAGCCGCCCGCGCCCCTCGCGCCGATTTGCCCGCCGTGGCGGGTCTGTTAGAAAGGCGCGGCGGCGAGGTGTGGATTTGCGCCATGCATGACGACGATCCCGAGATCGATAGCAAGGCGGAGGTCCGGCTGGCCCTGGCCCAGCTTCGCCAGACCCATCAGGATCTCGACGCCGCCGTCGCCGCCCTGGAAGCCAATCCCCAGCCCGACCAGCTGCGCATCGCCCGGCTGAAGAAGCAGAAGCTTATCCTCCGCGACCAGATCGCCAAGCTCGACAACCGCCTCACCCCCGACCTGCTCGCCTGAGCCCCTAAAATCCGTCACCGCGCAGCGGGGGAGGGGGACCCCGCAGGGGTGGAGGGGGCGGGTGAAAGAGCGCACGGCCCTCGTCCCCCTCACCGCCTCGCCCACGCTTGCCGCGCGGCGGCCCTTCCCCCATACCGCGCGCCATGGATGAAAACCTGCTCAAGGACATCGCCGCCTCCGCTCTGGCGGCGGGGGCGGACGCCGCCGAGGTCGCCTTCGCCCAGCGCCAGGCCCTGTCGGTCACCGTGCGCCTGGGGGCGCTGGAAGAGGTCGAGCGCGAGGAAGCCGGCGATCTGGGTCTGCGGGTGCTGATCGGACGGCGCCAGGCGTCGGTCTCCGGCTCGGACATTTCGCGCGAAGGCCGCGCCAAGCTCGTCGAGCGGGTCGTGGCCATGGCCCGCCTGGCAGTGGAGGATCCCTACGCCGGCCTGCCGCCAACCGACCGCCTGGCCCGGGGAAAGCAGCGCGACTTCGATCTATTTGACGCCGGCGAACCCGGACCCGAACGGCTCGAGGCCCAGGCTCGCGAGGCCGAGGACGCGGCGCGGGCCGTCGCCGGGGTGAGCAATTCCAACGGGGCCTCGGCCACCTGGTCGACGTCAACCTGGCGCCTTGCCACGAGCGACGGCTTTTTCGGGGAACATCGCGGCAGCGTCTTTTCCCTCTCGGCCGGGGCCATCGCCGGCGAGGGCTCAGCCATGGAGCAGGGCCACGAGGGCCGCGCCACCCGCTGGGCGGCCGATCTGCCAAGCGCGGCCGCCATCGGCGCCGAGGCCGGACGCAGGGCGGTGGCCAGCCTCGGGGCGCGCAAGATCGCCTCGACCACCGCGCCGGTGGTTTTCGAAAACCGACTGGCCGCCTCCCTTCTGGGACCTTTGATTGGAGCCATCTCCGGGCCTGCCGTGGCCCGGGGCGTCTCGTTCCTCAAGGACCGGCTCGGGGCGCCGGTGTTCGCCGAGGGAGTGGCCATCATCGACGATCCGCATCGCGCGCGCGGTCTCGGCTCCTCGCCCTTCGACGACGAGGGCGTGGTCAACGCGCCCATGACCCTCATCGATGACGGCGTCCTGACCACCTGGCTGCTCAACTCAAGCTCGGCCCGGCAGCTCGGTCTTCGCACCACCGGGCACGCGTCGCGCGGCCTGGCTGGGCCGCCAGGCGTGTCGACCTCGAACCTCACCTTGCGGCCGGGTTCGCTGGACCAGGCGGCGCTGATGCGCCAGGCCGGCGCGGGCGTCCTGGTCACCTCGATGTTCGGCCCCTCGCTCAACTCCAACACCGGCGACTGGTCGGTGGGCTGCTCGGGCCACTGGTTCGAGGCCGGCGAAATCGCCTATCCGGTCACCGAGATCACCGTGGCGGGCAATCTGCGCGATATCTACGCCCGGCTCATTCCTGGCTCCGACCTGGAGCTGCGCGGTTCGGCCGACGCCCCCTCGATCCTCATTGACGCCCTGGCCATCGCCGGCCTGTAAGGGGAGCCTCGAATGCCCCATCAGCAGCTCCTGCATCTGGTCATCGGCGGCGAGCTCGAAGCGGTCGACGGGATCAAGTTCCGCGATCTTGCCAAGCTCGACCTGGTGGGCGCCTACGCCAGCTACGACGAGGCCCACCGCGCCTGGCAGGCCAAGGCCCAGGCCACCGTCGACAACGCCCACATGCGCTACTTCATCATCCACGCCCACCGCCTGCTCGATCCCTCGGCCGCGCCAGCGCCCAAGATCCCTCTCCCATAGGGAGAAGGTTCACGGCTTGGCGATGGCCGCCACGGCATCGAGGCGCGCTTTGCGAAACCGCGGCCGGACCTGGACGCCGCCCTCCCCAAACTCCAGCACCGATTCGCTCAGCCCATCGAAGCGCGGCCAGGCAACCCCGCCGGCGCTGTCCGGGTCGCCGGTCTTGGCGAAGGCGATCCAATAGGCCTGCATGGCGTCGCCGATCTGGTGGTCCTGCGCCGTGGCGGCGGCGATCTTGTAGGGGCCGAAGCTCGTTGGCCGGTCGACGAGATTGTCGAACACATAGAGGATCTCTCCGCCGTGCTGGGCGCCGGGGACGGCGGCGCGCTGAGCGGCGGGCACATAGGAGAAGAAATAGACGAAGGCCGGAACGCCGGCCTTGACCATCTGGCGGGCCAGGAACCGATCGGGTTCGATCACCAGAGCGTCGGTCGCCACGTCCATGGCCACCTTGGCAGGATCCTCCGAGCCGCCATAGATCGCCACGATGGCGCCCCGCGCGGGGCCCAGCCTGGCGAGCGCTGCCTGGGGATTTAGGCGCACATCGGGAAACAGGCTCGCCTCCCAGCTGTTGCCGCCTTCCACGAAGGGAACCTTGGCCTGGCGGCCGGCGGCGAAGCCGGCCGGGATGGATTGTGGGACCACCACGCCGTCGATCATCGGGGCGGCGATGGTCGGATCGGCCAGGCCCGAGGGCGCGGCGTTCAGGCTTTGCGCGGGAAGGGCGCGCAGGGCGGCCAGGGCGGCGGGACCCGCGCCTTTCACCCCCAGACCCTCGGCGATTTTCACGCCCACTGCCTCGGCCGAGTTCGGACCCCCTCGGATCGGCGCGCCGACGCTGCGCCCGAAGCCGGATTCGGAAATCGCCTTGGCGAACAGGCCGCGGGCCATGGGCGAGACCATCAGATAGTTCACGGAGATGCCCCCGGCGCTTTCGCCGAACACCGTGACGTTCCCAGGATCGCCGCCGAACGCGGCGATATTGGCCTTGACCCACTTCAAGGCGGCGATCTGGTCCATCAAGCCGTAGTTGCCGAGCGGCCCGCTTGGGCTCGCGGCGGTGAGCGCCGGATGGGCGAAAAATCCGAACCGTCCGAGGCGATAATTGAGGCTGACCAGCACCACACCGCCGTGCGCGAACCGCGTGCCGTCGTAGAAGGCCGTCGACGCCGTCCCGGCGATGAAGGCGCCGCCGTGGATCCACACCATCACCGGCAGCTTGGCGCCGGGCGCGCGGGCGGCGGGCGCCCAGATGTTGAGGGTCAGGCAGTCCTCGCTGGCAGCCATCGGCCGGGCCGGCGAGGTCGGCTGAATGCAGGCGGGGCCGAAGGCGTCCGCCTTGCGCACGCCGCTCCAGCGCGCCGGCGCCTGGGGCGGTCGCCAGCGCAGCTCGCCTACCGGCGGCGCGGCGTAGGGGATGTCCTTGAAGGCGACCACATCGCCGGTGGCGGCGCCGGCCAGCTCGCCCTGCCGGATGGTCACCATATCGCCTGCGGCCAGGGCGGACGAGCCGACCGCGGCGAAGGCGAGCGCCGCCGCCAGACTCACCCCCATTTGGCGACAGCGCGCCTTGGAGAAATCACCCATCATCCCCGTCCCTCCTGGTTGCAACGCTTGTCCTATAACCCCTTACTCGCGCCGCATCAGCCGCTCGGTGATCAGCGTACCCCACCACTTGGCGCGGAAGTCGGCCTTGATCGCCGCTGGATCGTAGTCGGGTCTCTCCACCCACTCCACGAACGTGAGTCCCGCCGATTCTCCTTCGGCCAGATAGCGCTCGAAATAGTAATCGAGAACGCCGGTCAGCCCCGCGCGGACGTGGAGGTATCGCGGCGAAAGTTGCGAGAGCGCCTCGCGAATGGCCCGGCCTTGCCGGAAATGCTGGTAGAATACCGCCATCACCCCGGCCCGGTCGGCGCCGGACTTGCAGTGCATCAGGGCCGGATAGCGTACCTCCTTGAAGAGGCGCCGCGCGCCAAGGACCTGCTCGCGGGTCGGCACGTCGCGCGAGGCGATCACGAAGTCCACCAGCTCAAGGCCCAGCCGCTCGCAGGCCTCCACCTCCAGGGCGCGGAAGCT
>PMOM01000222.1 GCA_003161535.1 Caulobacteraceae bacterium
CCCTGCGGGGTCCCCCTCCCCCGTATAGAGACGGGGGAGGAATGAGATAGCCTAACCCCTCACCCTCCCAGCTTCGCTGGGCCTCTCCCTCTCCCTGTGGGAGAGGGCAAAGCTACGCCCTTCGGCTCACCGCGAAGTCGGCGAGGGCTTCGAGGCCGTCGCGCCAGGGCGTGGGGGGGAAGATGGCCAGGGCGAGCTTGGCGTCCTCGGCGTAGGACGTGGCCAGATCCAGGGTGGCTTCCAGGGCCCCGGTTCCGACGATGAGCTCCCGCGCGCGGCGAAAATCGTCCGAGGTCTGCTCCTGGCGGCCGATGGCGCGCTGCCAGAAGTCGACCTCGCGCGGACCCAGGCGGGCGATGGCCAGGAGCAGGGGCAAGGTCGCCTTGCCTTCGCGGAAGTCGTCGCCGGCGTTCTTGCCGAGGGTTTCGGTGGACCCGTCATAATCGAGGGCGTCGTCGGCCAGCTGGAAGGCGAGGCCGAGGTTCTGGCCAAAGGCGCGCAGGGCGGCGGAAGCGGCGGCGTCGGCCCCGGCGCTCACCGCGCCCGCCTCGGCGGCGGCGGCGAAAAGCTCGGCGGTCTTGGCCGAAATGATCTCCAGATAGGTGGCCTGGGAGAGAGCCAGGTCGTGGGCGCGGCTAAGCTGCAGCACCTCGCCCTCGGCGATCACCCGCGAGGCGCGGGCGAGGATCTCCAGGGCCCCGAGGGAGCCGGTCTCCACCATCAATTCGAAGGCCCGGGCGAACAGGAAGTCGCCGACCAGGACGCTGGAGGGCGCGCCCCAGATCAGATGGGCCGCGACCTTGCCCCGGCGCAGGCCCGAGGCGTCGACCACGTCGTCGTGCAGCAGGGTGGCGGTATGGATGAATTCCACCGCCGCGGCCAGCTTGATGCAGCGGTCGCCGTGGCCTCCCATCAGGCGGGCGGCGGCCACGGTGAGCAGGGGGCGAAGGCGCTTGCCGCCGGCCTCGATGAGGTGATCGGCGAGCGCCGGGATGACGCTGACCGGGCTTTGCATGCGCGCGGCGATGAGGGCGTCGACGCCCGCCATATCGCTCGCCGCGAGCGCCACGAGGCGATCGACGGAGCCCGTCCGGCGGGCGATGACGAGTTTGGCTGCGTCCACGAGCCCGTGCTCCGCGCTGTTGCGGGGGACAATGGTGGCGCGATAGGTCACGGTCAAGGCAATCGAGGCCGATGAGGCGGCCAAGCCATGACGGTCACCCACGACGGCGCCCTTGGCGGACGCATTCGCATTATCCAGGGCAGGGACGGTTATCGCGCAGGCGTGGACGCCGCCCTGCTGGCGGCGGCGTGCGGCGCGCGAGCGGGCGAGCGAGTGCTCGACGCGGGATGCGGGGCCGGGGCGGTGCTGCTGGCGGCGGCGGTGCGCTCACCACGCGCGCGGTTTGTCGGCGTCGAGCGGGACCCGCAGGCCGTGGCCCTGGCGCAGGCCAACATCGCGGCCAATGACCTGGCCGATCGCGTGACGGCCGTGGCGGGGGACATTGGCAATCCTTTCTCGCGGCTGGGCATGAAGCCCTTCGACGCGGCGCTGGCCAATCCGCCGTTCTTCGACGATCCGGCGGCCCTGCGCGGCCCCGGCGCGGCCAAGCGCGAGGCGTGGATCAGCGACGAGGGGTTGGGGGCCTGGGCGGCTTTCCTGGTCAAGGCGGTGCGCGAGGGCGGCGACATCACCCTCATCCACCGCGCCGATCGGCTGGGCGATATCCTGGCGCTGCTTGCGCCCAAGGCCGGCTCCTTCCAGGCGCGGGCGGTGCACCCCTTTGCCGACGCCCCGGCCAAGCGGGTGATCGTGCGGGCGATCAAGACCGGCAAGGCCCCCCTGCGCCTGCTACCGCCGCTGATCCTGCACGAGCGTGGCGGAGCCAAGCACACCGACGAGGTCGAGGCGATCCTTCGGGGGGAGGCTGGGCTTGGGTGGGGGTGAGCCCTACCTAGTCCTCCCTCGCCCGCGCGGGGGAGGGGGACCGCGCAGCGGTGAAAGGGGCGGCGGCGGCCTCGGTGTCCGCCAGTACGCCCACTTAGCTGTATTCATCAGGGACGCTCGCCGCTGAAACGAAAAGCTCCCAACGGAGCCTTCGACTGAAAGGCTGTTGCAGTACCCGCCCCCTCCACCCCTTCGGGGTCCCCCTCCCCCGCTACGCGGAGGAGGATCAGATCATCCGAGGCTTCAGCGCCCCGCCTCTTCCAGGAACGCCCGGCCGAGCGGGGTGAGGTCGACGAGGGTTTCACAGGCGTCGCGGCGGCGGGCGACCAGGCCGCGATCGACGGCGTCTTCCCAGACCGTCAGCCTGGGGCAGGAGGTGCGCCAGGCGTCCATGACCTCGGCGTAGGGCTTGGGTCCGGCGGCGATCCAGGCGATGAAATCGACGATGAGCGGCTCGATGGGATCCGCCATCAGTTCTTCTCCTGATCGACCAGCTTGTTCTTGGCGATCCACGGCATCATGGCGCGCAGGCGCGCGCCGACCTCCTCGATGGGATGTTCCGCGTCGCGGCGGCGGGCGGCCTTGAAGGCGGGCTGGCCGGCGGCGCATTCGACCATCCAGTCGCGCACGAAACGCCCCGACTGGATATCGGCGAGCACGCGCTTCATCTCCGCCTTGGTCTCGGGCGTCACCATGCGCGGACCGGTGACATATTCGCCAAATTCGGCGGTGTTGGAGACCGAANNATCAGCTTCACCTCGTGCAGGCACTCGAAATAGGCCATTTCCGGCGCGTAGCCGGCCTCGACCAGGGTCTCGAAACCGGCGCGGATGAGGGAGACGAGGCCGCCGCACAACACTGCCTGCTCGCCGAAAAGATCGGTCTCGCACTCCTCGCGGAAGGTGGTCTCGATGACGCCCGAGCGGCCGCCGCCGAGCGCCGAGGCGTAGGCCAGGCCCAGATCCAGGGCGCCGCCGGTGGCGTCCTGCGCCACGGCGATCAGGCACGGCACGCCGCCACCCTTGAGATATTCGCCGCGCACGGTGTGGCCCGGCCCCTTGGGCGCCACCATCAGCACATCGAGGCTGGCGCGCGGCTCGATGAGGCCGAAGTGGATATTCAGGCCATGGGCGAACAGCAGCGCCGCGCCGTCGCGGATATGGGGGGCGATGTCGGTTTCGTAGATGGCGCGCTGCAGCTCGTCTGGGGCGAGCATCATGATGGCGTCGGCCCAGGCGGCGGCCTTGGCGGCGGTCATCACCTCCAGGCCCTCGGCGCGGGCCTTTTTGGCCGAGGCCGAGCCTTCGCGCAGGGCCACGGCGAGGTTCTTCACCCCGGAATCGCGCAGGTTCAGGGCATGGGCGTGGCCCTGGGAGCCATAGCCGACGATGGCCACCTTCTTGTCCAGCAAGCGCGCGAGATCCGCGTCGCGGTCATAGTAGACGCGCATGATTTCACTCCGCGTGGCGCCAGGCGGGCCAACCCGCGCAAGGGATGGGCCGAACAAAGGCCGCTATCGATAGGTTTTCGCCCCGAAGGTCAAGGCGGGGCGGGGTGGGACGGTGACAGCGCGACCGTCTGGGGGTAGCTGTTGAGGGGCGCTGATGTGAGAGGCGGCGGATGGCGCGGCGGGCGCGGGCGATCAAGCTAACCCTTTTGATGCGGCGTCACCGTAACGCCAATAAATGGCGGGACCTCTGCATTATGTGGCGCTTGGTATACTCGTATTCTAATGAATATAGACAGGTTCACAATCAACACTACTCGCTATATACATCTGAATGTTTAGCGATACTAATAACTATATCCATTGCTATGGTAATATCGGGTGCGTTAAAGAAAGGACCTATTATCGATCGGAAGTTGATATTTATTCTAATATTGGATTTAGGATTTATGTTGAGCTTACAAGATCAGCTCAAATGGTCTCGCGAGCGTAAGGCGTTAGCTATGGCGGCCGCTTCAGACAAATGTATTCCGTTTGTCGGTCGACTGAAAGAAATCGCGAACGAGAGGGGAGATGGAAAGATGAGCTTTATGGAATTAGGGGACAGGAGTAATATTCCCCTGTTCCGGGTTAGTGCGGCGTCACCGTAACTACCCCAACGACACCCGCACGACGCAGGTGGCGCTGGCGCCCGTCGTGAAGTCTCCGTTTCCGGCATGCTGCGGCACGACCTGGATCGTCACGGCGCCGTGGACGTCGACCTGAAAGGTCCACGTCGATTGGTCGCAACTGGCCGTCCGGGAAAGCTTGTAGTTCGACGCCGGGGTGAAGTGAACGACGACCCTGGAGGGGTAGTAGAAGGCGCAGGACGATATGCCGCCGAACCGGACGGCCCATCTGCCGCCCTCCTGGCCACACTGGCCCTGATCGACCAGGTAATCGAAGTCGACGATGGAGCCGTCAGACCAGCCCGAGACCTGCTGCTGGGGCGGCAAATAGAGGCATGCCGAAGCCGCGGCGGAGGCGCAGAAGGCCTTCATGTCGGCCGGTGTCGATGCGTATTGCGATGGCGGCTCGACGACCAGTGTGGGGCTAAGGAGGGCCGCGGCGCCGCCACGCGCCACAACGCCGGTGCGCTCGTGAACGACGATGGGAGTCTGCCTTTTGAGCAATCCGCCGGTCGCCAGACCGAACGATCCGGCCTTACGGAAAGTCGCCTCGCGGGCGTCATGGGCGGCGCGGAGCTGGCCCAGGGTGAAAGTCTGCTTGCCAACCTGAACGATGGTGGAGGCCGGGGCGGTGATTTTGAGCTGCTGAAGGGTGAGGGACCCCGCCGGAGCGGCGGTCGCGGTCGATGCCGCGCTGATGAGCGCGACGCCGACGAGCACGAGAAGCCAGGCCCTCATGGCGGGAAACCTAGGACCGGCGCGCAAGGACGTCAAACGAGGCGAGACGCCGCAGGTCCCCTTCGTCGGCCGCGCCGACACTTCCCCCAGCCATCGGGCAGTGAGACTATCGATGGCCGGAAAAAAGGGGCGTGCCCATGGAACCTTCCGAGATCGTCGGCTTCTGGCGCGAGGCGGGGCCGAAGGCTTGGTTCTCCAAGAGCGCGGCGTTCGACGCGGCCATCGCCGAGCGGTTCGAGGCGGCGCATTACGCCGCGGCGCGGGGCGAGCATGACGGCTGGGCCGGGACGGCGGAGGGATCGCTGGCGCTGGTCCTGCTGCTGGACCAGTTCCCGCGCAATCTGTGGCGCGGTTCGGCGCACGCCTTTTCCACCGACCCCCTGGCGCGGCTGACCGCCCGGGGGGCGATCGCGCTTGGCCATGACGCGGCGACGGACGCCGCCTTGCGAAGCTTTTTCTATCTTCCCTTCGCCCACTCTGAAGACCTGGCCGACCAGGACGTGGGCGTGGCGCTGTGGACGGCGCTGGAGAAGGAGAGCGGAGAGTCGGCCAAATGGGCGCGTTTGCACCGCGATATCATCGCGCGCTTCGGCCGCTTTCCCCACCGCAACCGGTGTCTGGGGCGAGAGACGACGGCGCAGGAGCAGGCGTTCCTGGACGGCGGGGGATTTGCCGGGTGAGGGCTTGGACGACGTAGCGCGGAATGGGGTTAAGTTGATCCACTCACTTTCGTTTTCCCCGCGAAAGCGGGGATCCAGGCTTTTTCTTGCATAGGCGTAATCGGAGTTCAGCACAGAGTCCTTGCGCTGGGTCCCCGCTTTCGCGGGGAAAGCGAAGTTGGACGCTGCACGCCGGCGCGATTCGATTTAAGCATGGAGGGGCATGAACGCCGTCGCTCCCCTCGCCGTCCCGCTCGCCGCCGCCCTCGCCCACCCCGAGCGGCAGTATCTGGACCTGCTGGCCGATGTGATGGCGCACGGCGCGCGGCGGGGTGATCGGACGGGCACGGGAACCCTGAGCCTGTTCGGCCGGCAAATGCGCTTTGATCTTTCGGCCGGCTTTCCGCTGCTGACCACCAAGCGGGTGCATTTCAAGTCCATCGTCCTGGAGCTGATCTGGTTTTTGGGCGGCCGCACCAACGTGCGCTGGCTGCGCGAGCGCGGGTGCACGATCTGGGACGAGTGGGCCGACGCCGACGGCGAGTTGGGTCCGGTCTATGGCCAGCAGTGGCGATCGTGGGCGGCGCCTGACGGCCGCAACATCGACCAGATGGCGGGCGTGGTGCGCGCCATTCGCGAAAGCCCGGATAGCCGGCGCCACATCGTTACGGCCTGGAACCCCGCCGACATCGACAAGATGGCCCTGCCGCCCTGCCACTGNNTCAATATCGCCAGCTATGCCCTGCTGACCGCGATGGTCGCCAAGGTGACGGGCCTGGAGCCGGGAGAATTCATCCATACCCTGGGCGACGCGCACCTCTATCTCAATCATCTGGACCAAGCCGCTCTGCAGATCGGCCGCGAGCCCTATGCTTTTCCCACCCTGCGTCTGGCGGAGCGGGCCGATCTCTTCGCCTTCGAGCCGCAAGACATCACGCTGGAGGGCTATCGCGCCCATCCGGCCATCAAGGCGCCGATCGCCGTCTGACCAAAAAGGGAGATGCGTACATGCCGGTCCATCTCACCGTGGGTCCGGTGGCGCGGGCGACGAACGGCGTCATCGGGGCCGGGGGCGCCCTGCCCTGGCGGCTGAAGTCGGACCTGGCGATGTTTCGCGAGCTGACCCTGGGCAAGCCCCTGATCATGGGGCGCAAGACCTGGGAGAGCCTGCCCAGGCGACCCCTGCCCGGGCGGGTGAACATCGTGCTGTCGCGGGACGGATCGTTCGCGCCGGCCGGCGCCCTGGTGTGCGAGGATTTTTCGCAGGCCGCGCAGATCGGCCGCGAGCAGGCGCTGGAGGACGGCGCGGACGAGGTGTGCGTCATCGGCGGCGCGGCGGTTTTCGAGATCGCCCTGCCGCGGGCGCGGCGGCTGTATCTGACCGAGGTCGACGCGGCGCCGGCGGGCGACGTCTACTTCCCCGCCTTCGACGAAGCCGAATGGACCGAGATCCGTCGCGAGGAGCACGCGGCGGGCGAAGCGGACGAGTTCGCCTTCGTGTTCCGCGTCCTGGAGCGGCGGCGCTAGCGGCCGGCGCGGAGGTCCTTATAGTCCACCGGCGAGGCAAATCGGGGAGAAACGGCAATGGACATTGAACTCGTCGCCGAGGGGCTGCGGTTTCCCGAGGGGCCGATCGCCATGGCCGACGGCTCGGTGATCCTTGTCGAGATCGAAGGCGGGGTGCTGACGCGGGTGGCGCCGGATGGCAAGACTTCGCTGGTGGCCGAATGCGGCGGCGGGCCCAACGGCGCGGCGATCGGGCCGGACGGGGCCATCTGGGTGACCAACAACGGCGGCTCGTTCGTCTGGCTCAAGCAGAACGGCCTGACCATCCCCGGGCCCACGCCGGCGGAGCATACGGGCGGCTATATCCAGCGGGTGGATATCGCCACCGGCAAGGTGGAAAACGTCTATGAGGCCTGCGACGGCAAGCGGCTGGTCGGGCCCAATGACATCGTCTTCGACCGCCAGGGCGGCTTCTGGTTCACCGATCACGGCTGCGGGACGCCGGAGGGGCGCAAGTTCGGAGCCCTGCTGCACGCCTCGGTCGACGGGGCGACGATCACGCGGGCGCGCGATCATCTGATCTCGCCCAACGGCGTCGGTCTGTCGCCGGACGAAAAGACGGTCTATGTGGCCGACACCCAGCTGGGGCGTTTGTGGGCCTTTGATATGGCCGCGCCGGGGGAACTGGCGCCGGGTCCCGGATTCGCCCCCGGCCGGGTGATCTGCAACCTGCCGGGATATCAGCTTCTCGACAGCCTGGCGGTGGAGGCCGGCGGCAAGGTGTGCGTGGCCACCATCATCAACGGCGGCATCACCGCCTTCGACACCAATACGGGCGCCGCCGAGCACTTCGCCTTTCCCGATCTGATCACCACCAACATCTGCTTTGGCGGCGCGGACATGCGCGATGCGTGGGTGACCTGCTCGTCCACCGGCAAGCTGTTCAAATGCCGCTGGCCCAGGCCGGGACTGAAGCTGAACTTCAACGCCTAATACAGCGTCGCCATGGCGGAGCGTTCGAAGTCCATGAGTTCGCGGCCGCGGCCCTGGTGGACCTTTACCGCCCACAGGGGGTCCTGGAGGACGGCGCGGCCGACGGCGACCAGGTCGAAATCGCCGCGCTCCAGACGCCGGATCAGTTCATTGAGCGGCGCGGGCTTGGAGCCCTCGCCGCCGTAGGCCGCGATGAAATCGCCGGTGAGCCCGACCGAGCCGACGGTTATGGTGGGAACGCCGGTCAGCTTCCTGGCCCAGCCGGCGAAATTGAGGTCCGAGCCTTCGAATTCGGTTTCCCAGAACCGCCTTTGCGAGCAGTGGATGATGTCGGCGCCGGCGTCGGCCAGGGGGCGCAGCCAGGCTTCCATTTCGGCAGGGGTGTGAGCGAGGCGGGCGGCGAAGTCCTGTTGTTTCCATTGCGAGACGCGAATGATCACGGGGAAGTCGGCGCTCACCGCCCGGCGCACCGCTTTGAGGATCTCGGCGGCGAAGCGCGCCCGCTCGCCTGGGCCGCCGCCGCCGAAGATGTCGCCGCGCTGGTTGGTCCCTTCCCAGAAGAACTGATCGATGAGGTAGCCGTGGGCGCCGTGCAGCTCCACCGCGTCGAAGCCCAGGCGCTGCGCATCGCCGGCGGCGCGGGCGAAGGCGGCGATGGCGTCGGCGACTTCGGCGTCGGTCATGGCCTCGCCGAACTTGTGACCGGGACTGGAGAGCCCCGAGGGGCTGTCGTAGGGCCCAGGCGG